>JAIDMV010000003.1 GCA_029050385.1 Anaeroplasmataceae bacterium
ATTTGGAAAAAAGCTATATTTCTATAGCTTTCTTAAATATGTTTTTTCTTCATCAAAATCAATTAAATGATCCTTGTATAAAGACCCATAGGCTCTTTTAAAAGCCTTTCTAGACATTTGAAAAAACTTTTCGACTGCTTCGCTGCTAGATTTTGCAGTCAAAGGCATTACTCCATTATGACGTTCTAAATAGTTTAGAATTGAGGCTCTATCTGTATCCATCAACACTTCTTTATGTTCATTTAAACATCCATAAGCTTCTTTCTCAAGCATTTTAGTTATGGTAACCAAAACCTCTTCCCCTAAACGATATTTTCCTCTAAACTGAGAAAGAGGAACAAAGACATAAACTAAATCCTTTGTAATGAGTCCAATTCCTTTTTCTGCTATACGAAGTACATAGGCAGAAACCTGTTCATTTTCTGCATACCTTGTTTTATTATATAGTTCTAAAACATCAAAACGATTCACAGGTTTAGCAGTCAAAGCATTCCTTTTCACTTTAAGCTCACAAAAAATCAAATCGCCTTCTATAGGCCATTGTCCTTCATCATATGGAAGATAATCTCTAGAGATTAAAACATCCTTAGGTGTATGATTATCAATAAATACACCTACTCCATCTATCCGATTCACAACTCGAACAAAACTTGGCTGTCCCATCAACAGGTTTGGCGTTGCCATAGTTCCTGTTTTTCTATTCTCTTTATCCGTATAAACATAAACGTCTACCATTTGATTGATTTCTAATTCAGAAAGAGCTTCACGATAATGTAATAGAATCTCTTCTGTACCATCAGAAACCATATATCCCAAATCTGTTTTACGAAGCACTTTTAAATGGTTAAGTATTCCTATATTAATCAATTTCTATCCCCATCCTTATAATTTCTATCTGTCTGCTTCAGATACATTTCCTTTTTATCCTCGAAGCTTGTTTTTCTAGATTGCTTTTCTATTTTTTTAATTAAATCCTTTTCTTTTGTTGTTAATGGTTTCATAGAGCCATCTCCTTTACACCACGTTCTTCTAGCATTTTTATAATACCTTCAATGTTAGTTTCCGTTTCATAGGTATCGGCAGTTTTAATATAGAAAAAAATCTCTAAATAATATTTTTCAAAGGTATATAAGGTTAAGCATTTTACAACAGGATTAACTAATCTCATATTATAGGATTTTATTCGAGCTAAATGAAGCGAAAAATCTTTTTCTGGAAGAAGTCTTTTCGTAAACATAGATAATCTTTGAAAATAGAGGTTTTCCTTTCCAATCGTCATTATAAAATCAGCAGTGCCCTGGGTATAAATTTTTCCTTTATTTTGCTTAAGATAAATTATACCTGGACGATGTCCCTTTAATAACCTGCTTGTTCTATATTGCATAATAATCTGTTTACGATTCATAAAGCTTTTCACCTCTATCTCATTATACCATTAAAGCCATATATTTACAATTTTTAATAAAAACAAAAAATAAAAAAACATTTGACAAGCGCTTTCATAAGTGGTATTATATATGTGTGTGATAAAATAATAACTTTTCAAATAATCTCTCCCAAATTAGAAAAGGGGCTACAAGATTCTTATCTTATAGCCCCTTTTCTTAACTCTTTAAACTCAACAAATAGATATTTTGTTTTGGCATATTATCATAGTAATAGACATAATCCTTAGGAGGTAAAACAGTTTCTATGTATTTGGCATTCAAGCGTAATATCGTTTTAATAGAAGGAATATTATCTTCATTACAAGTGATATAAAGCTGGTCTTGGTGATGAGCCAAAGACAAAGGGTATAGCATTAAAGTTGCCATATAGGCATAGCCGTGACCCCGATATTGTTCTTCTATATAATACCCAATATTTCCATTATAATAAGAATGATCGTTCTTACCAATACGTAAGCTGATTTGACCTATAATCTCTTTTGTTTGTTTTAGAATAATGTTATACCAATAGAAAGGAATAACTTTTTCATCCCCTGGATTTTTTTCTATTATATCTAATTGCAAGATATCTCCAACAATGGAATCGTATCCTTCTAAAAATATCATATTAATAACGAATTAAAGCGTAAAGCTTCTTTCCCCTTCTAATTACTACAAACTTACCTTCAATAGCTATATCCTTAGTAAGAATAAACCCTTCTTCAGTAACTTTATCACCATTCACTAAAACTGCACCATTTCTGATGAATTCTCTTGCTTCACGTTTTGAAGACGCTAGTTTTAATTCAATTAATGCATCCACCAAAGCAATCTCTTTTCCTTCCATTGCAGGTAAATCATTAAAGCCCATTTCAATTTCCTTTGCAGTAAGTTCTTTTATATTTCCGCTGAATAAAGCTTTAGATATTTTCAAGGCTTCTTCAAAAGCTTCTTTTCCATGTAGGAAAGTAATAACTTCTCTTGCAAGAGCGGTATGAGCTTCTCTTAAATGAGGAGCCTCATTATTTTTCTTTTCTAATTCCTCTATTTCTTCTTTAGAAAGGAAGGTTAAAAATTTTAAGTAATCTATAACCTTAGAATCCTCTGAGTTAATAAAGAATTGATACATCTCATAAGGTGAAGTTTTATTCGCATCTAGCCATACTGCCTTACCATTTGTCTTACCAAACTTAGAACCATCACTCTTTGTTAAAAGTGGCATAGTAAAAGCATAAGCATCCTTTTGTTCCTTTTTACGAATAAGCTCAATACCTGCAGTAATATTTCCCCATTGATCCTGTCCTGCAACCTGCATTGTTACATTCTTGTTTTTATACAACCACCAGAAATCTAGAGCCTGCATAATCATATAAGAAAATTCTGTATAGGTAATACCAGCATCTAATCTTCTTGAAACGATATCCTTGTTCAGCATGTAGTTCACATTAAAGAATTTACCAAAGTCTCTTAAGAAATCGATAAAATTAATATCCTTACTCCAATCATAATTATTCACAACTTCACAACCAAACAGGTTTGTTAGCTGGGTTTTTAAGCAATTAAAATTATGATCCACGGTTTCCTTTGTAATCATAGGACGCTCACTATCAGGCTTTGGATCACCAATTAGACCTGTTGCTCCACCTATCAATACAATCGGATGATGTCCTGCTTCCTTTAATCTTTTACAAATCAAAAAGCTTGAAAAATGACCAATGTGTAAACTATCTCCTGTAGGATCCGTTCCAATATAAAAGGTCATTCCTCCTGCATTTAATTTTTCTTTTAGAGTTGGGTCTGATATATCTTTAATCAAACCTCTCCATTCTAATTCTTCATAAATTCCCATAAATAATCTCCTTCTTTCTTTAAAAATAAAAAGTCCTTAAGAATTATAATTCCTAAGGACGAAAAATTTCCGCGGTACCACCTTAGTTCCATAGTTAAGCTATGACACTTCAATGTTTGTTTCTCCAAGAGTGTATTTAAAATTAACCCTTTGATCTGTTTTCACCAACCACAGACTCTCTAAAACAAAACTGTTAATTCTACTTGAGTTCTTATCATCAAAACTATGAATTTGTTGTATTACGTCTTATAAAACGATATGGTAGTAAAACTCTGTTATGTGCTACTTCTTCTTGCTTCATAAACTTTGTTAGAAGACGCATGGAAACAGCACCTATATCATACACCGGAGTATCTACACATGTCAAGTGAGGACGTGATAGAATTGCATATTTTGTGTTTTGTAAGCCAACAACAGAAATATCATCTGGAATTTTCACTCCATGATCTTGCGCAACATTCATAAAGCTAATGGCAATACTATCACGAACAGCAATAGCTCCATCAATTTTATTATTTTGGAAGAATTCCTTAAAATGAAGGGAGTTAATTGAAACATCTCCACTTGTTCTAAAAATCTTAGGTTCAAGTCCAGCTTCTTTCATAGCATCCAAATAGCCGACTTCCTTTTGGGTATTCACTGAATATTTTCTAGCAGTTGTAAATAAATAAACATTTTTTCTGCCATATTCTAGCATTTGTTTCGTTATCTCATATGTTGCATTTTCATAATTAATAGCTACACAAGGAATATCTTCATCATCATAGAATACGTTAGATAAAACTACAGGTATCATAGCATCTTTAATTGCATCCATAGCAATTTTCATTTGTTCTTTTTCTAATTCATCATTTAAGAATAAAATACCATCAACCTGTTCTGCAATGACTGTACGCATTGCCTCTGTAATATCTTCATCATTTCCTATAGAGAAAATTTTAATAGAATATTCATATTTCTTAGCGATATCCTGAATTCCACCTAATAATTGAGCCGTAGCAGATCTTGAAACATCAGCCAAAACGATACCAATTGTTGTGGTTTTTCTACTTGCAAGTCCACGTGCAATAGCATTAGGACGATATCCTAATTCTTTAATTACTCGTAAAACTTTTTCTCTAGTTTCAGGATTAACTTTTTCTGGATTATTCATTACTCTACTTACTGTTGCTAAAGAGACCTTTGCAGCTCCAGCAACATCATATATTGTAGTGTTAGCCATCAAAAACCACCTCACATCCAGTGTAATTATATCATAATGAAAATCAATTTTCAATCATTTTCATGAAAACGTTTCAACAATTTAAATTTCGACAGATAATTGATTCTCTTTTTGCTTATTTTTATATTTTTTATAAGCAAAATAATAGACAAAAAAATAACCCAAAGCTAGAATAGAAAAGCCCAACAATATCAAATAAAAATTTGAATACCCTATACTTTTTATAATAT
>JAIDMV010000030.1 GCA_029050385.1 Anaeroplasmataceae bacterium
ATTCATAGAAGATCATTTAGATGAATTTAAGAGAATTGGTTTTCTTTTAGAACCTATGTCACAAGTGGATTATGTCTTAAGAGAAGTTCCTTTATGGGCAAAACTAGATGATGCCAAAAATATTATCTCAAAAATCTTTGCAATACTGATAGAAAATAAAAAGGTTGATGTAATTACCTTTAGAGATTCCATTGCCAAACAGATTAGCTGTAAAGGTTCTATAAAGGCAAATCATGCCTTAAGCAGGATAGAAATTGATTCTTTATTAGAACAATTAAAGCTTTGTAAAAACCCATATACTTGTCCACATGGAAGACCTACAATCATTGAATTTAGTTCAACAGATTTAGAGAAAATGTTTGAAAGGATACAATCATGAGAAATAAGGTGATTGTTGTTGTAGGACCTACAGCTGTTGGTAAGACAAAGCTTTCCATCAGACTTGCCAAAAGATATGGTATAGAGATTATCAGTGGAGATAGCATTGCAGTGTATAAAGAGCTTAATATAGGTTCTGCAAAGCCTACTCAAGAAGAAATGGATGGTATAGTGCACCATCTTATTGATATTTTAGATCCTAAGGAGGACTTTAGTGTTGCAGATTTTCAAAAGCATGCACGTTCCATTTTGGATGAAAGACCTCTTGCTTTGATTTGTGGAGGGACAGGATTATATATTCAGGCCACACTATTTAACTATGAATTTCAGGCAAAGAAGAGAGATACACATCTTCAAGAACGATATGAGAACTATTCGAATGAAGAACTCTATGCCTTATTAAAAAAACTAGATGAAAATCTAGACGAGACAAAAATCCATCCAAATAATCGAAAAAGAGTATTAAGAGCTTTAGAGGTATATGAGGATTTAGGAACCTCTATCCATAGTTTTAATCATCAGGACGAAGCCTTGTATGACTATTTTATTGTATATTTGGATATGGAAAGAGAACTTTTATATGAACGAATTCATCAAAGAGTTGATCAAATGCTAGAGGAAGGTTTATTAGCTGAGGTCAAGGCATTAGCTTTAAAGAATATTTATCCAAAGGGAATTGGATATAGAGAATGGATTCCTTATTTTGAAGGAAAAATAAGCTATGATGAGGCTGTGGAAGAGATTAAGAAAAACACAAGACATTTAGCTAAACGTCAGGCTACATGGTTTAAGAATCAAATGCATAGTCATTTCTATAAAATAGAATTAGATCGACTAGAAGAAGTTTATCAAAATATAGAAGCGGATATAGATAGGTGGTTGAAAGAATGAAGATATATTTTATAGGCTTACCTGGTGTAGGCAAATCTACAGTTGGTAAAGCATTAGCTCAAAGATTAGGGTATACCTTCATCGACTTGGATACCTATATTGAGCAACAGGCGATGCTATTTGTTGATGAAATCTTTCATCTCTATGGAGAAGAATATTTTAGAGCTTTAGAATCTAATTGCTTGAAGGAAGTTTCTTGTAAAGAGAATATTGTTGTTTCCTGTGGCGGGGGCATCATTAAAACAAAAAAGAATAAGGACTATATGGATGGACCTTGTATCTATTTAAAAGCAAGTCTCGACACCATTCAAAGCCGAATTGATGCTCAAACCATTGAGCGTCCTCTTCTTGTAAGCAAAAGATTAGAAGATCTCTATCTAGAGCGTAAAGATTTATATGATGAGTTTAAGACAATAGAAATAGAAAACTTAGAACTCAATCAAACGATAAATACAATTCTAAAGGAGTTGAAATTAAAGTGAAAAAGGTTTTAATCATCAATGGACCAAATCTAAATATGCTTGGAAAGAGACCTAAGGAACACTATGGTTCTTTAACTTTAGAAGAAATCAATCAAATGCTAGAAAAAGAAAATCAAGGATGTTTTGAGTTAGAGTTTTTTCAAAGTAATTCAGAAGGAGCACTTATTTCTAAACTACAAGAATGTATATCTTATGCAGGGATTCTTATAAATCCTGCTGCTTATACACATACTAGTGTTGGAATAAGAGATGCCTTAGAGATGTGTAGCGGTATTAAATTAGAGATTCATTTATCTAAGGTAGATGAACGTGAGGGCTTTAGAAGAATCAATTTAGTAAGAGATGTATGCCACAAATGTTTTCAAGGACTTCATGAGAATAGTTATATAGAAGCATTGAAATATTTAAAAGAAATAATCGGGTAGACCTGGCTTTGAATGCCTAAGAATATAGATTTGAAATTCAATGAGAAATATGATATAATACAAAACAGAATTATTTTAAGGAGAATTTTATGGTATCAAGTAATGATTTTAAAAATGGTATGACAATTTTATATGATGGTCATATGTACAAGATTTTATGGTTTATGCATGTTAAACCTGGTAAAGGTGGAGCATTCGTTAAAACTAAGCTTAGAGATTTAAGAACAGGTGCAGTTATCGATTTTACCTTTAATGCTGCTGAAAAGGTGGAAAAGGCAATTATTGATAAAGTAACTATGCAATACTTATATGACTCTGGTAGTGCTTTAGTATTTATGGATATGGAGACATATGAACAAATTGAAATTCCTCACGCTTTAGTTGAAGAAGAAAGAAAATACTTAGTTGAGAATATGAGCGTTGAAATTGAAAAATTTGGTGAGGAAATCCTAGGTATTATCTTACCAGACAAAGTTACACTATTAGTTACTAAGTGTGATCCTGCAGTTAAAGGAGATACAAAGACAAATGCATTAAAGGATGCATATGTTGAAACTGGTTTATTAGTAAAGGTTCCTATGTTTATTGAAGAAGGAGAAAAAATTATTATCTCTACTGACACAGGAAAATATTCTAGTAGAGCTTAATTTATAGGAGTGTAGAGAATTGGATATACAAAGGTCGGTTTTCTTAGTAAATAAAGCGGACTCAACTGGCAGTCCTTTTAATACTTTATTTTTTATATTGATGTTAATCTGCATCTTTTTATCTGCTTTCTTTTCTATGTCTGAGACAGCATTTTCAAGTGCAAATGTTGTTAAATTGAAAAGTTTAGTAGAAGATAGAAAGCGTGGAGCGAAGAAGGCGCTTCAAATGGCAGAGTCTTTTGATAAGACAGTAACAACGTTACTCATTGGTAATAACATTGTAAATACTGCACTATCTACTATTGCAGTATTATTCTTTATACAATTAGGAGTTGCAGAGGATTGGGTAAGTTTAATTTCAACACTAGTTATAACAGTAACCTTGTTAATCTTTGGTGAAATTTTACCTAAGACTATTGCCAAAAATAGTCCAGAAGCAGTAGTGGTTAAGGTTGCTTATATTGTATATGCTTTGCAATTGGTATTTTATCCATTCGTTTTGTTTTTCAAAGGATTACAATGGTTAGTTTCTAAAAAAGGCTCTGAAGATGAGAAAAAGACATTTGATGAGGAAGAATTCAATATTTTAATTGATGAAATGGAAGAAAGCGGAACTATAGAAGATGATGAAGCAAGTATTATTAAAAATGTTTTGGATTTAAAG
>JAIDMV010000300.1 GCA_029050385.1 Anaeroplasmataceae bacterium
ATGCGATTGTTGGTAGATATTTAAAATCAAATAAAGTTTCAATAAAGCATAAATTATAATGCTAATGATCATATGCTTCACCTACTAAAAAACTCATAAGAATAATGGCGAAAATACTTGGACGTTCTAGATATGGAAAATGTCCACATTCTTCTATTTCTATAAGCTCAGAATTATGGATATAATTTTTCATCTGATACCCCAGGCTTAAAGGTGTAACCGTATCCTTTGTTCCATAAAGTAACAGCGTTGGAGCAGCAATCAGCTTAAGCTCATTTTTTAGATCTGTATTCACTGCTTTGACCAGCATAATTCTTTTCACATTATCTGCATTCTGATAATCTGTAGATCCCATTTTTACAGGTAAATGGCATTTCTTTAAAATTTTATATACTCTAACCTTAAACCTTTTAGATAACTTAAGCTTTTGCTTAAGTCCTGCTGAAGAAATTAATACGAGCTTTTCTACTGAATATTTTGAAGCATAAATTATAGCTACCCTGCCTCCATAGGAATGTCCACAAAGAATTGGAGCCTCTAATCCTAATTCTATTACAAAGTCATGAATAATATCTGCAACTTCTTCTACACCAAGTGGTACACCCACCTGAGATTCTCCAAAGCCAGGCAAATCGATACTATAGACTTTAAAGTTACTGCTTAAAGTTTTTGCAAGCTTATTGAAGGTTATTAATGATGCTCCCCAGCCATGTAAAAGGATTAAATCCTTACCCGTACCTATGACCTCATAATGTATTTTTAAGTTCTGAATTTCAATAAAAATAATATCACCAACCTATAGTAAATATATGGTATGGGATATAAAAATATGTAAAAGAAAAACACCAACCTTATAAAGATTGGTGCTCAAGTTTATTCATAAATACTTTTTAAGAACATAAACTTTATTTCACTTGAAATACCACATTGCTTTTGAAGTAATGGTTCTAATTGTTCTAACGGAATTGGAGAAATTTGGAAAGGTGCTTGATTGTTTTCTGTTTTCCACGAAAAATTAGCGGCATTTAATTTTGATGGAATGCTGGAAATGAAAACTGTATTTGTATCACTTGATGAGCCAGTATATACCAAATCATTTTCACCTTTCTGATACCTACAATTTGTAAGCTCAAAGCCTCCATCTACATAAGGAGAAACATTCTTTGTATCATTGTGCTTTAGTAATGTTTCTACTCCCCTAAAGATTGTATTTTCCGCCTTTACACTACCGCCATTACCACAAACAATTCCTTGGCTGACTAATGCACATTTCCAACTACTACTTACTTTAGTAACTGCAGATTTTGCACTTTGAAAGTTCAATTTGGTTCTATACTCATAATACTGAATACTATCTACTAGACAGTTATATAAATATGCATTTCCACCTCTTAATTTAGGTAATCTATCTTCAATATTTTTAAATATACAGTTAGAAAAAGATACTTTCAGCTTTAGGTTGAAATTATAATCATCTGCCGTTTCATAGGAACCAGAAAACTTAGCATCATCCCCACATAGGAAACCCTTCTTTTGGGGAATAGCGATACCATATAAGATATCCTCAAAGCTAATATGTGCATCTCTTAAAGCATTATAATATAGATAATTCTTCTTTCCTTCTTGATACTCTTGTTCAATTTGAGCCATCATTTTATAAAGGTAACCCTCTTTGTCATCACTACCACTATTAAACTTACACCAGGAAATATGAAGTCCATTTTCTCCTGTGGCACCATAAGGCGCTCTGAAAGCTGTTCCAGCATTGGCATCATATACAGGGTTAGAATAATCAATTTGTCCATCATAAGACTTCCCAAAGGTACAATGGTCAATCCAGATAAATCCACAGAATGCAATCTTAAAATATGCCCAGCCAAACCAGTCATAATCTCCAACATTCTTAGTTGAATTTACAGGAGCATCCTCCCATTGCCATAGTTCATCAAAGCTTAGATTTCTAAATACTACATTATTATCACTCGTAAGCTTAAATCCACAATGGGTTATTTTCACACCTGTTTTAGAATAAATTAATAAATTAGATGTATTTTCTACTTTGATTTGAGAAATACCATTTTCTTTAAGCATATCGGACATACAAAGATATGAATCCCATTTATTCATATTGCTTGCATAATCTGCTACAAGATTTGTCGCCTTTTCCTGTGAACCCATCTTGAAATATCCTAAGTTTAAATCATTTAGAATTTCAATTACATGTACACTTCCTTCTTTTATTAAGGTCTGTTCAACAGTTTTTGTTTCCTCATTCCAAGTATTCGTATACTCATATTTTGCATCTACTAATGCTTGCAAAAATTCTAAAGGTGTTGAGACCTTTCTATAAGCATCTGTATTATAATATTCTGTAAAATCGGTAATACCCTTTTCAGCATATCCATCGACAGATAAATTCTTTTTCGTTGTCTCATCTAGCTTTTCAACATAATGAAAACCTTCTAATTCCCATTTTGCATATAAGGTTGTATCTTCTTGGATATCAGCATTTTCTACTGCCGGAATAGTAAAATCTTTATCTAGGAACCAACCAGCAAATTCAAAGCCTTCTTCTTCAAGAACTGGGAATTCCTTAGGCAATGCTAAAACATCTTTAATCTCTTCAACACTCTCTCCATGTTCATTTGTTTCAAAAGCTATATGATATAGCTTTGTCCACTTGGCATAAAGCGTTATATCTTCTTCCAAAATCATTTTAGAAACTGCTGGTGTTTCAAATGCTTCATCTAAGAACCAGCCATCAAATCTATAGCCTTCCTCTGTTAAAACAGGAAGAGTATCTGGTAATTGAGTGACTTCAGTCAACTTCTTTTGAGTAGTGCCATGCTCATTATTTTCAAAGCGAACTTCATAAGTTTTTATAATTTCTTCCCATTTCGCGTATACCTTAATATTTGAAGATAGTAATTCTCCTTCTACAGCTGCAATCGTAAATTGCTCATCCAAATACCAGCCGATAAAGATGAATCCTTCCTCTTGTAATACGGATAGCTTAGGAAGTTTTGTAACATCTTCTATAGCCTCTGGTTTTGTACCATGTCCATTAATTTCAAATTCAACACGATAAACCTTTTCCCAAAAAGCATATAGCATTTTGTTCTCAGTAACTTGCATACCTTTCTTTGCTTCTGATAAAAATGCTTCATCATAATACCAACCATTAAAGCGATATCCTTCTTCTTCCAAAGTAGGTAATTCTGGTAGTTCTTTTATATCTGTCAACTCTTCTGGTTGAACACCATGACCATTTGTATTAAAGATAATATCAAAGGTCTTCGTTTTAGTAGCACACCCCATGAAAGTAATGCTCATAAAACAAAGAACGAATAGGAATATTAATTTTTTCATACACTTCACCACTTTCAATATCATTATAACTGATTTCACCTTAATTTCCAATAGCAATCCGTTTTTTCATTTTCTTTTCATAAGGAAAATGCTATAATGAAAGATGGGGTAGTTATCATGAAAGAAATTGTATCACCTTTATTAGAATGGTTTAAAGAAAATAAAAGAGATTTAGACTGGCGTAAAAATAGAACTCCTTATACGATTTTAGTCAGTGAAGTTATGCTACAACAGACTAGAGTTGAAGCTGTACGCTCCTACTACAAAAGATTTATTGAAGCTTTACCTGATTTTGAAAGTTTAGCCAAAGTTGAGGATACGAAACTGCTTAAATTATGGGAAGGTTTAGGATATTATTCTAGAGCAAGAAATTTAAAGAAATGTGCTATAGAAATCGAAGAAAAATATAATGGTATATTCCCTGACACTTATGAACAAGCCATAAAGCTTTCTGGTGTTGGTCCATACACCTGTGGAGCAGTTTTATCTTTAGGATATAATTTGAAATATGCTGCCGTAGATGGAAATGTTTTACGTGTTCTTTCTCGTTATACTGCTTCTACTTTTGATATTTCTTTAGAAAACACTAAATCTCTCTTTAAGAATGAAATTGAAAAGATTATGCCTGATGAAGCAGGCACCTTCAATGAAAGTCTTATGGAACTTGGTGCAACTATCTGTATGCCTAAAATTACAAAGTGTGAAGAATGTCCTCTAAAGAAAAATTGTAAAGCTTACCAGCAAGGAAAACAGCTTTCTTATCCAATAAAATCTAAGCCAAAAGAAAAAAGAGTATTAGAATATACCTGTCTGTTTGTAACAGATGGAGTAAATTATATTCTTATACCTAAAGAAAAAGATTTATTACAGGGGCTCCCTTCTCCAATATTAATAGATCATTATATTACTTCTAATGAAGCCATAGAGGCTGTAGAGGAATTGGGGTTCTATGTGAAAAATATAGAACATCTTCCTGATAAAAAACATATTTTCACACACCAAATTTGGTATATGAAGGGATATAAGGTC
>JAIDMV010000301.1 GCA_029050385.1 Anaeroplasmataceae bacterium
TCTCCACAAACAGATAAAGTAATTTTATGTTTTTTAGTAAAACTTACAACACGCTTAAGTTTAATTATTAAATCCTTTAAATAATTCTCTAAATCAATTGTTTGTGCATCTCTATGAATATGATAAATTGAATATACCAAATCATTGGTACCTATAGAAATAAAGTCTACATTGTAAAAAGTTTCTATCGAATTTAAAGCCTCTTCTGTTTCTAACATAATACCAAATTGGATATAGGAAGTATCTTTCATTTCCTTTTGAATCTGAAGTACCCACTTCTTCAAAAAATCAAATTCACTTGAAGTATAAATCATAGGAAACATAATCTTGATAGTATTATAACGATTCGCTTGGATTATGGCTTCAATCTGTGTTTTAAATACAATTGGATTATGAATATAGTTATCCACACCTTTTTTAGAAGCTTCTATATAAGATAATTGCTTATCATCTCCTATATCAAAGGTTCTAAAACAAATGCTTTTGTTTTGCATGGCTTCAACAGCCTCACTATAAATTTCATATTGTTCTTCTAGCGTATATGGACGATTATTATTCATGAAAATCATTTCTGTACGATATAATCCTATTCCATCAAAACCATATTGCTTTACTCTTTCTAATTCACTATTATCAGATACATTTGCCAAAAACTGATATGGATGATGTTCTATTGCTTCAAAACTTTCTTTAGATAGTTTATGCAAAACTTCTTGATAGTGCTCAATTTCTTTTTTTTCTGGAGAAGTAATGATTTGTTGCTTTCGAGTATCTAAAATAATCATTTCGTTTTCTTTTATATCTATATTAGATACCATATAGGGAATATTAAATTGTCTACATAAGATAGCACTATGAGAACTATATCCACCCTTTTGTGTGATAATACCTAAGAGTTTATTTTTATTTTGAATTAAAAATGAAGGATATAATTCTTCGGCAACTAATATAAAATCAGATTCTACTTCTTTAGATTTCTTTCCTAGAAGATTCCTTAAGATACGCTCTTTAATATCTGCCAAATCCAGTACTCGCTCCTTTAAATAACTGCTGGTAGCATCTAACAAAGAATTCATAATTTCATGAAGAACATTAGATACACTTTGAGCGCTAGAAAGCCCATTATCTATTTCTTGATTTGATTTAGATAACAGCATAGGATCGTTCAGTAAAAGAATTTGCATAGAGATATACTCTTCATTTTCTTTACTCTCGTTTTTTAAAATTTC
>JAIDMV010000302.1 GCA_029050385.1 Anaeroplasmataceae bacterium
CAAGTATATCACTGCACCTGTAGATGCAGCAATCATAAAGGAAATTCAAAAAAATGGTTATCTGTTTGGCGGAGATGCACATGAAAGATATTGTCCTGTACTAAACGATGGAACTTATGTAAGATATTCATGGCGTGGTTGGGGTAGGATAATGGCTTTAGCTCATGGATATAAAGATGCAGATTATATGATAGCTTATATGGATGATATGATAGATCCAAGTGATCGTAAATATCCAAAGGCTAAAGATATTGATGATTCTCGCATTGTTCCTAAAGAGAGTCTTGTAGAAACTTTTGTTATGCATTTAACTGAAGAAATGTTTGGTGCCATGAAAGAAGGAACTAAAACAGTTGAGATTAGACTATTTGATACTGAAAGTAAGCTTGTGGATATTGGAGATTTTATTGAGTTTTTTAGAAACAACGAAGATAAAAATGGCATTAAAATGCGCGTGATTGATTTACGGATAGAACAAACCTTTAAAGAATTATTTGAGCGTGACATAGATTTATTGCATACAGAATTGTACTTTACACCTAAACAGTTGGGAGTGCCAGGACAATCTACTATAGAATCCCTTGTCAAAGGAATGTACAAATATTATACTAAAGAACAAGAAAAAAAGTATGGTGTCATTGCATTTATTTTAGATAATCCACATTTATAAAAATGTGAGCATATAATTCAATACGTATTTAAATACAAGTATGGTATCCCTTTAGAACTGGATGCCATGCTTTTTTTAAAAAGGAACAATCTGGAACAATACTTTTTTAATAGATTATGGTATCTTAAGGATGAAAGGTGCGTGAAGCAAATGGAATTTAAGGAAAAAATTAAAAAATTAAGAACAGAAAAGGGACTATCTCAAGAGGCCTTAGCAAGTGAACTTTTAACGAGTAGGTCAACGATTGCTAAATGGGAAAGTGGAATAAGAATTCCTACAAGGCAATCCTTTGAACTGATTGCCCAATACTTTAATGTTCCTATCGATGAATTATTAGATGAAAAAGATACGAAGAAAATTGTTATTACTACAAATGACTCAGTGAATAAAGTATTATGGGGAACTATATGTTTTTCCTCGATACTATTTACAATTATAGTATCCATGTTATTTTTCTTTAAAATATATGGAACGTATTGTATAGATTTAGTAGGTATATTT
>JAIDMV010000303.1 GCA_029050385.1 Anaeroplasmataceae bacterium
AGTAGAAGGCGATTTTCTTGAAGCGTTAAATTCTATAGTCGTGTTGAAAAGGTGTATCTTTATAACTCTGTAACCATAGCGCACGTCGATGGCGCAGACCTTTTGGCAAATATATGCGATGATTTTTCAAATTTAAATAATCAGAGAATTATATATAAAGGTAGATTTCCAAAATATGATAACGAAATTGCAATTGGGGCCAAATATGCCAAAGAAAAGGGTTTTACAGTCGGTAATGAAATAGAGATTACTACAAATGGTAACACGCAAAAATATCTTATCAGCGGTTTAACGCAAATCTCAAATAATCTCGGCAGAGATTGCCTTTTGACAAGAAAAGGCTACGAACGGTTAGGAACATTACAAAATGTTACCTATTATATTGAACTTGTGGAAAGTGCGGATATAGATGTGTTCAACGAAGAAATGAAAAACAATTTTGAAGGAAACGTAAATACCGTAATAAACATTTTAGCAACAATGGATGCTATGGGCGGTGTATATGTTTCACTTATAACGATAATTGTAATTGCAATCCTTGTTCTTTCGGCTATCATTATAGCATTTGTGTTGTATCTGTTGGTGCGTACAATGCTCAACAATAAAAAACGTGATTACGGAATACTTAAATCGTTAGGCTTTACAACGAAGCAACTCATTTTACAAACCGCTCTCTCATTTATGCCTACGATTGTTATTTCGACAGTGATTGGCATTATAGTAAGTTGTTTTGCTATCAACCCGCTTATGTCCCTATTTTTAAGTGGGTTAGGCATTGTAAAGTGTACATTTACGATCCCGATTTTATTTAGTATTATCGTTGGTGTTTTACTTGTCTTATTTGCTTTTGCATTATTATGTTTATTATCTTTGAAGATTAAAAAAATATCTCCATATCATATTCTTGTTGGAGAATAAGAAGAAGCAGGCGATTGCCTGCTTCTATTCGTAAGTTATGAAAATGTTATTTTTCTTGTATTCCACGGTAGCACAAGCTCCATTGCGGAAAGGTAACGTTGGGACAATATGTCCTAAATCAATATCTAACAAAATAGGAACATTATATTCACTTAATACATCAATGACTGCGTTAAAATGATCTACACCTGCAAATTCAGTTCCGATACATAGAGGTCTTCCCACAAGGAAGCCTTTTATATTTTGAAACCAGCCAGAACGTTTTAATTGAAGAAGAGCTCTTTTAATACCTACAACATTTAAATCACATGCTTCTAGGTAAAAGATTATTCCTTCTGTGTGTTTTGAAGTGTATTCTTTAACCTTATCAAAAGGTGTACCACAGAGAAGTTGCATAATATCTAAATTACCTCCTAAGATAGTTCCTTTGAAAGGCTCTTTATAATTATAAGGTGTAATCACTTTTTTTGTGTCTAAGTTATAGTTTGCGAAAGGATCTAGCTTTTCTTGAGGGGATTCATATTTAGGATAGCCCTTAAATTCCTTTTTGCCTTTCAGCATTTCATATGTATCTAATACATCATAAGTGTATTTTTTAAAATGAAAATGACCTGCACAAGCACCATATACAGTTTCTACATCGCAGAGTGTAGTTAAAGTAAAGGTTAGATTGGTATTATCTGAAAAGCCAACAAACCATTTTGGAGGCAACTTTTTAATTTGTTCAAAATCAATGTAGTCAAGAATTTCATACATTACTTCGCCACCACCAACAGATATGATACAATCTGCATCGCTAGAATAAGCGTCCATAAATTCCTTAGCTCTAAGCTCGGGTGTATTAGAAGCACATTTTCCTTCAGCTAAAAAACAGTTTGGGCCTACAACGACTTCATGTCCTAAACTTTTAAGTTGCTCGATCGCTTTATGTAGTCTTTCCACATATGGAGAAGTAGTACAGCCAAAGGAAGGAGCCACTAAATAGATTTTTGATTTCTTGTTAATAAAAGCTGGTTGCATATTTGTACCTCCTAGTTTAGGGCTATTATATGAAAAAATCAGAAAAATTACAAGAGATGTGTGAATGGTTTTTGACTTTAATCTTTAAAATGGGTATAATTATGGTATTGTGGAGATTCTTTGTTCTTACTGTAATCAGGTGCATTGATTTTTTTTGACAAGATAAGAGAAAACCAGTATAATACAAAATAGAAATGAGTGATGTTCATGTTTAATTTTTTTAAGAAACAACCAAAGGAAATATTAGATTGTTTAGGATATTTTGAAATTAAGCCTTACCATTATTTCGAGTCTAATATGACATATGCAAAAAATGATTTGGTTTTGAAGAATGAATTTGTAAAAGTCTATACAAGACTTTATAAATCTACTATTTTTGTATTTACTTTTGTTGAGAATGAAAAAGGCTTTAAAAAAGATCAATACAATTATGAGGCTTTAAAGGATAAAATAGATGCGATTATAACAGAGGAACACAAGGCCGTTATCAACTTGATCGTGTTTAAAAACAACACAGAAGAAACAGTAAAAATTGCTAAAGAGACCGTGGTAAACACAAAGAAAGAATTTAATCAAACTTTTGTTTATGATGCAGAGAAGATTCGTTTAAAGTATTATCGTCCAGTTCCAAGTTTTTATTCTTTATACAACCATTATGCAGAAGCTATGATGTTTGACTTGGGGGCTATTGATTTAGAAGCGAGGTAGATTATGAGAAATATAAAAGCTAGATATATTTGGATTAGTGTAGCAGTAAGCTTTTTGATAGCTGTTGGACTAATCATTGGTGTAACGCAAACTAAAGGTGCTTGGACTCAAGTGTTTATTGTACTGATTGCAATTGTATTTATTTATATGACTATTGCCATTCAAATGGCTTCAGCAAAAAGCTTTCGCTATAAACCAAAGCCTAAAAACTATCCAACCAAAACATATCTTTATCCAACAGAGGATATGGATGAGAATTTAAAAAAGAAAGGCTATAAACCAAGAGTAACCCCATATGGGATAAGTTATCTGAAGGTGTCTGATACAAATGCATTTAAGATAGTTTTAGTACGTAATTGTGAAAAATACTTTAACCAGGAAGAAGAACAAAACAATACATCCTCTCCGAACAAATCCTTAGAAAAATGTAAGAAGTTTATAGGGTTTGAGATATTTTATGATTATGATGAGGACACGTTGAGAAAACTTCCAGATTTTAATCTTCAAGGGAATAATGTGTATTATAGTGGTTTATATATAGAAGATAATAAAATTACTTGTCCAAATTATATTGAACCAACTGAAGACTTTAGTGAACTTTATGAAGCAATAAAAAATGATTTAAAATTAATACCTTTAGAAGAAAACAAGGAACTTTCATAGTTCCTTTTTAATTTGCCTAAGTTATTTACTAAAAAACATTGATAAAAAAGAAGGTGTTATTTAGGGGAAAGATACTTTAAAATTCTTTTTTATCAATTAGCAGATTTATAGCATAACAATGATATAATAT
>JAIDMV010000304.1 GCA_029050385.1 Anaeroplasmataceae bacterium
GCATGAGTATCATTATGATCATACTTTTGTCACTAGGAAAATTCCTAAGGATGAAATGATTTCTTTGCCAGAGAATTTGACTCTTGAAAATGAAGACTATGAAATTGTAGGTTGGTATATTTATCATTATCAAGATTTGGAAGAAGATTTCGTTTTAGAACAAATTGATTTTCCTTATCAGATTCAGGAAGAGGATTATGAATCTTATTATGAAGGTCATAGAAAATGTGTTGTTATAATGGCAATATGGGAGTATACAGGAAATGATAATGCTTAAAAGCTATCAAAGAACAATATTATATACCATTCTTCACTTTGTTGTTGATGGAATTTGTGCTTGTATAATATTTTCAAAATTATATAATGAGGATTATACAACTTGTCTTAGTATATTCCTAATTTATAATTTCTTAGCCTTTTTATCCCAGCCCTTTGTGGGTATCCTAATAGATAAGTTTTTTCAGCCTAAACTCTTCCTATTCATTTCCATAGTAATGCTTTCTTTAGGGTATCTTTTTAGTTTTCAGTTTGTTCTATCTAGTATTTGTTTGGGGATAGGGAATTCATTTTTTCATGTCTGTGGTGGTAAGGATGTGACCGTAAAATCAAAAAATGATATTATATCTCTAGGCGTCTTTGTGTCAACTGGAGCAATCGGTTTAGTATTAGGTCAGAGATGCTATTCAGAAGCATTGATGATTGCATTTTTCAGCATTTTATTTGTAACAGCCCTAGTACTCATTCTCTCAAAAGAAGAAATAGGTGCTATAGAATGGAATAGCGTTAAAGGATTTAAGAGTAACAAGAAAATTCTGTTTCTTAGTTTGATTCTTTTAGTAGTAGCTATTCGTTCCTTTGTAGGAAAAATTATTGTATTAGATTTTGAAGTATCTTTAGGTATCTTTATTGGAATTGCAGTTGCTACAGCTTTAGGGAAGGCTCTAGGTGGAATTGTAGCCAAATATCTAGGCCCAAGAAAGACAATTCTTGTATCTATGAGTATTGCTATTGTGTGTCTTTGTTTAGGAAATTTTAATCCTTACATCTTATGCTTAGGTATATTGATGTTTAATTTTTCTATGCCAATTACACTATATTATGCAAATTTAATTTCAAAAAGAAAAGAAGGATTTGCGTTTGGTGCTTTAGCTGCTGCTTTGATTCCAGGATATCTATTGGGTATGATAGAATATAATGTTTTAACTAGCAAACTATGCATTGTATTTTTAAGCGTAGTTTCAGCTCTGCTTGTATGTTTCATTTGCCGAGGTATAAAACAAAATGGAGATTTTTAGGTATTTGGCTATTCCTTTAATTTTAACTTTACTCATAGAAACACTTGTTTTAGTAATTTTAAAAGAAAGAAGAAAAAAAGTGTATATCCTTTCAATAGGGATGAATGTGATCACAAATATTAGCTTAAATCTTATTGGATATTATAGTAATATAGAAGAACTGTGGTTATATTTTTTTATGGTAATCTTGTTAGAGGCTATTATTTGGTTTATAGAGGGAATTGGATATTATATAGGGATTAAGGAAAAAAGGAAGGCTACCCTCTATACCTTAGCCTGTAATGGAATGAGTTTCTTTTTAGGAACTATTATACAAGTTGTTTTGAATTTGATTTGGAGGTGAAAATATGATAATGTTGGATATTCCACCAGTACCAGTAACTGCAGAACCAGGATTTATTTTTGTGGTATTAATGGGTATATTCCTAGCCTTTTTATTAGGGATAGGGATTTATATTTTGATAAAGTATTTAAAGAATAAGGATAAGAAGTAATATGGAACGATATCAAGAAATTGAAAGAACGATTATAAAAACCTATCGAGCTCATCTTTGGGCTCCTTTTGTCAAGGCATTAAAAGAGTATAAACTCCTTTCTCCAAATGATAAGGTCTGCGTGTGTATCTCTGGTGGAAAGGATTCAATGCTTCTTGCAAAACTATTTCAAGAATTAAAACGGCATTCTGATTTTGAATTTGAGGTTAAGTATCTTGTGATGAATCCTGGTTATAATTCAGAGAATTTAAAGCAAATAGAAAATAATTTAAAACTTATGCATATTGATGCAGAAATATTAAATACCGATATATTTGCTATTGCGAATGCTCAAATCAAAAATCCTTGTTACCTTTGTGCAAAGATGAGAAGAGGAGCATTATATAAACTTGCTCAAGGCTTAGGCTGTAATAAAATTGCTTTAGGTCATCATTTTGATGATGTTATTGAAACGACACTAATGAATATGTTAAATAGTGGTTCATTTCAAACGATGCTTCCTAAGCTTCATTCAGAAAACTATCCTGAAATGGAATTAATTCGTCCAATGTATTATATTAGAGAGCGCGATATTGTTCGATGGTCAAATTATAATGAGCTTAAATTTATCAATTGTGCTTGCAAATTTACAGAAAATATGGATAAGACAAAAGATTTATCTGGGTCTAAAAGAT
>JAIDMV010000305.1 GCA_029050385.1 Anaeroplasmataceae bacterium
AAATAAATGTAAAAGATAAAAGAAAGATAATGGGCTTTAATCCTCTTATTAAACGAATAATGGAAACACGAGTAGATAAAAAGATTAGAATAAACACTCCAAAAGCAATCAACATTGCATAAAATGAAGTGATCAAGAAAATCATTACTATACTTAAAATTGTTAAAATAACTTTAGTTCTAGGATCTAACTTATATAACCAAGAATTTCCAGGAACATACTGTCCAATAGTGATGTTATTCATGACACTTCACCACCTGTTCTAACAGCTCTTGTTCATTAAAGATATTATACTTTAAGGAATATCCTTGTGTTTCATTCAAATAGTCAATCATCTTTAGTACTTCTGGTTTAGATAAATGATTGTCCTCATAAATAGGCGAAGAAAAAAGATTGACTTTATCCCCATCATAAACAATTTTGCTTGAATTCAATACTACAACTCTTGTTGCATATTTATATACTAAATCCATATCGTGAGATATTAAGATAATTGTTTTATGCGTCGTCTTATGTATTTCATAAAATAATTCCATAATCTCATCTGCCGTCTTAGGATCTAATCCTCTTGTCGGTTCATCTAATAAAATAACGTCTGGATTGTAGGCTAATATTCCAGCAATTGCTACTTTACGCATCTGACCACCAGATAAATTAAAAGGGGATTTCTTTAATAAAGCTTCATCTATTTTAAGAATCTTAGCAGTTTCTAAAGCTTTTGTTTTAGCTTCCTCTTCTTTCATACCAAAGTTCTTTCCAGCAAACATAATATCCTTTAATACAGTCTCTTCAAATAACTGATATTCAGGAAATTGAAAAACAAATCCAACCTTTTTTCTTACATCCTTTAGTTTTGGATTCTTATTTTTCTTCGGAGTAATGATACTCCCCATTATATCTATAGTTCCAGAGCTTGGCAAAAGAAGAGCATTCATATGCTCCATCAAAGTAGACTTACCACTACCTGTTTTCCCAACTAACGCAACAAATTCATCCGTTTCATTGATATTCAAATTAATCTTGTCTAAAGCCACAGTAAACACCTTACGTTTTTGTGTAGGATAAAGGTGGCTTACTTCTTTAAATGATATTCCCATAAAGCCTCCATTAATTTTGTATCCTTTTTTAAGTGTTCATTGTGATTTGCTTCTAAATAAAAACGTAAAGAAAATGGCACATCCAAATTGGTTTGTTGTAAGAGTTCTCTTTTTTGAAATACCTCTTCTGGTGTTCCTTCTTCTATAACTTTACCTTGATTTAAAACAATGATATGATCACTATACCTAGCTAAATCTAAATCATGTGTAATCATTATAATTGTCTTATGGTATTTTTCTTTTAACTCTAGTATTAATTTCGTAATTTCTTTTGTTCCTTCAGGATCAAGCATAGAGGTTGCCTCGTCTAAAATGATAACATCACAATTAAGAGCCAGAATGCCTGCGATAGCTACTCTTTGTTTCTGTCCACCTGATAAAGTTTGAGGCTCTCTATCCAAATAATCCTTCATATCTACTTTAGATGCAAACTCATCAATCAACCGAATCATATCTTCTCTAGGTACTTGATGGTTTTCTAAACCAAAGGCCATATCATATCTTACGTTATAGCCAACAAACTGATTGTCTGGATTTTGAAATACAATTCCAACGTGTTTACGAACATCATCAACTGTATTCTCTGATAATACATTTCCATCATAAAGAATTTGTCCCTTAGAAGCCTCTAATAAGCCAATCATCAGTTTTGCAATGGTAGATTTGCCACTTCCATTATGTCCAAGGATGGAGACCCATTTTCCATCTTCAATGGTAAAGTTTACATCATCCAATGCATTTTGTTCATTTGTATTGTATTTAAATGCTACATTCTTAAACTCAATCATAGGCTCCTCCTTTTTTTCATTCTTTAGTAT
>JAIDMV010000306.1 GCA_029050385.1 Anaeroplasmataceae bacterium
AGGTTTAGCTCAGTTGGGAGAGCATCTGCCTTACAAGCAGAGGGTCAGCGGTTCGAGCCCGTTAACCTCCACCATTTTAATGCCGAAATAGCTCAATTGGTAGAGCAACTGACTTGTAATCAGTAGGTTGAGGGTTCGATTCCTTTTTTCGGCACCATCTGATAATTAACTATTACCCTAAAGTAATAGTTTTTTTATTTCTTTATTATAGATAGATGATTTTTTTTCCAATTTGTGGTAAGATAGTAAATGAGGTGAACACAATGCGTAAAACAAAGATTATATGTACATTGGGTCCAGCATGCGATTCAGAAGAAATTTTAAAAGAAATGATTCATAATGGTTTGGACTGTGCAAGATTTAATTTTTCTCATGGAACACATGAGGAACAAAAGGTTCGTATGGATAGAGTAAAAAAGGTTCGTCAGGAATTAGGTATTCCACTTCCTATTTTACTAGATACAAAAGGACCAGAAATAAGAGTTCGTTTGTTTAAAAATAAGAAGGTTGAATTAAAAAAAGGACAAGAATTTACATTCTGTTCTGACTATGATTTAATTGGAGATGAAACCAAGGTAGGATTAACCTATCCTGATTTAGCTGTTTATGTAAATCAGCCTGGAGTTAAAATTCTAGCAGATGATGGAAAGGTATCTTTTGAAGTTTTAAGAGTTGAAGGAAAGAATGTTGTTTGTAAGGTTTTAAATGATGCTTTCCTTTCTGATCGTAAATCTATTAATATTCCTAATGTCATCGTAGATATGCCTTATATTTCGGAGGTGGATCGTTCTGATATTATTTTTGGTATTCAAGAATGTGTAGATTATATCGCTGCATCCTTTGTTAGAAGAAAAGAAGATGTATTAGAATTAAGAAAACTTTTAGATCAATATGATACTTCAGGTAAAATTAGAATTATCTCTAAGATTGAAAATACTGAAGGTATTGCAAAGATGGATGAAATTATTGAGGTTTCAGATGGTATAATGGTAGCCCGTGGAGATATGGGTGTAGAAGTACCATTTAAGATGCTTCCATCTATCCAAAAGGAAATGATTGATAAATGCTATAAAGCAGGTAAGATTGTAGTTACTGCAACTCAAATGCTAGATTCAATGCAAACAAATCCTAGACCTACACGTGCAGAGGTAAGCGATGTTGCAAATGCAATTTATGATAAGACTACAGCTATTATGCTATCAGGTGAATCAGCTGCAGGTAAATATCCAATTGAGTCTGTAACGACAATGAAGGACATTGCAACCTTCACTGAAAGCAAGATGGATTTTAAGAAGATATTTGTAGAGAATCAATTGAACTTAGGTGAGGATTTCTTATCTACAATTTGTAATGCTGCTGTAAGTGCTGCATATCAAGTGGATGCAAAGGCAATCATTTGTGTTACAGCAAATGGTTTAACTGCATTCAAGGTTTCTGCTTATCGTCCAGCATGCCCTATCATTGCTGTTACAGTAAACGAAAAAGCATGCCGTCAATTAAACCTTGCTTGGAATGTATACCCTGTATATGCTGAAAAGAAGGACTCTATTGATGAATTATTTACATATGCAATAGAAAAAGCATTAGAAACTGATGTTGTACACAAAGGCGATAAGGTTATTATCACAGGTGCATCTGCAGTAGGAAATGCTATAACAGATACAATAAAATTACATATATTATAAAAACCCATAACAAAAAAATCTCCCTTCATATATTATTACTGTAGCAACTGCTACGAAGGGAGATTTAAATATATGTGTGGACATGAACACGATCATGATTGTAGAGGCGAAGGAAGACAAGAAATCTTAGTAGGTAACACTACTTTTAAGTATGAATTGAATCAAATCAATGAAAATACTTACGATTTAGTTGCAACTCCTTGTAATGTACCTACATCTGTATATTGTATTGCAAGAATTTCTGTAAGAGAAAACTGCTGCAATAATATGGAATACTATCAAGCATTTATCAATACAGATCCAGTAGAAATCATTCAAGATTGTAACTTATGCGATATCATTGCTCGTTCAATAGCTGCTTACTTTGATAATACACCTACAGTTAATACTGGCAACTGCCCTAACCGTAGAAATTCCTTTGGATTCTTCTAAAACAATCAAACGTATGCTAGAGGGGAATTTCCCCTCTGGCCTACATATAAATCAACCTTATGAGACTGGATTATCAGTCTTTATTTTTTTATTTAAAAAAGTTTAAAAAGTACTTGCATTCCTATAGGCATTGTGTTAAAATATACAAGCGTGAAAAAAGATTTTCACTTTATCTTATACATCGGAAAGTAGCTTAGCTTGGTAGAGCGCCTGGTTTGGGACCAGGAGGTCGCAGGTTCAAATCCTGTCTTTCCGACCAGTTATAGAAGCAAGCGTAGTTTAATGGTAGAACCTTAGCCTTCCAAGCTAATGACGAG
>JAIDMV010000307.1 GCA_029050385.1 Anaeroplasmataceae bacterium
ATCTAATACATTCTCATTAGAATTTGGATAGCTTTAGCTATCCAAATTCTAATGAGAATGTATTAGATCATATTTCCTTTAAGGTGAATCAAGGAGATACAGTTGCAATCATAGGATCTACAGGCTCTGGAAAAACTTCTTTAATTAACCTACTTCCTAGATTCTTTGATGTTACTGAGGGTAAGGTCTTAGTTGATGGAATAAATGTAAAAGACTATGATATGGTAGTATTAAGAGACAAAATTGCCTTTATCGCACAAAAGGCTTTACTCTTTAAAGGAACTGTCCGCACGAATTTGATGTATGGAAAAGAAAATGCCACTGAAGCTGAAATGAAAGAAGCATTGAGACTTTCTATGGCTGAGGATTTCATTTTGAATCATCCAGATGGATTAGATCAGGGTGTTGCCCAAGGGGGATCCAATTTTTCAGGCGGACAGAAGCAAAGATTATCTATTGCAAGAGCTTTAATCAAAAAGCCAGAGATTATCGTATTTGATGATTCTTTCTCTGCTCTAGATTTTAAAACAGATAAGATATTAAGAGATAACCTAAAGAAGCTAGAGTATAATCCAACAAAGATTATTGTTGCCCAAAGAATTGGTACAATAATGGATGCAGATTTAATTTTAGTTTTAGAAAAAGGAAAGATAGTAGGCGCTGGTACACATAAGGAATTGATAAAAAATTGTGAGGTATACCAAGAAATTGCTTACTCTCAAGTTTCAAAGGAGGAGATTGACAATGCCTAGACCAATGCAGTTACAAAGTAAACCCAAGAGCATGAAAAAGGGTCTTGGAAAGCTCCTACCTTATTTAAAGCCTTATATTGTTTGGATTGTTCTTGCCATATTCCTTTCCATTATAGGAGCACTAGGATCCTTATTTGGTCCTAAGCTTTTAGGAGAAGTTACGAAAGAATGTCAACACAAGGTTGCAGGACTTCCTATTGATTTTGATTATATAAAACGATTAGGCATTGCCTTAATCTGTATTTATGCATGTTCTGCACTTGGAAACTATATTGCTTCCTTTATATTGACAGGAGTTACTCAAAAGATTTCTTACAAACTAAGAAAAGATATCTCCGAAAAAATTAATAAAGTTCCTTTAAGATATTTTGATTCCACCTCCTATGGAGATTTATTATCTCGTGTCACGAATGATGTGGATAGTATTAGTCAGAATCTAAATCAAAGTCTAGTTAATACATTTTCTTCAGTGATTTTGCTTGTCGGTGTTTTTGTGATGATGTTTACTATATCCTGGCAGATGGCTTTAATTTGTGTTGTTTCAATTCCTTTGTCTATGGTAGCGCTTATTTTAATTGTTAAGAATTCTCAAAAGTTCTTTAGAGCTCAACAAAGATCACTAGGAGATTTAAATGCACACATTGAAGAAGCTTATTCAGGACATCAAGTGATTATTGCTTATCATCAAGAAGAAAATAACTATAAGGCTTTTGATGAGTGTAATAAGTCCTTAAAGAATAGTGCTTGGAAAAGTCAGTTTGCATCTGGCTTAATGATGCCTATTATGGGTTTTATAGGAAATGCTTCCTATATTACCATCTGTTTTTTAGGCGGAATCCTTGTTGTCAGTGGACTTGCAGGAGTAGAATTTATACAAATGTTTATTCAGTATTCTCGTATGGCAAATCAGCCTCTACAGACGATTGGTCAAATTGCGAATGTATTGCAATCCTGTGCAGCTGCAAGTGAACGTGTCTTTGAATTCTTAGAAGAAACAGAGCTTACTCCAGACGTAGAAGGAACTAGTTTATCTAAAGAAGAAGTCAAGGGATATGTATGTTTTACTAATGTTAACTTTGGATATTATGAAGATAAACAAATCATCTTTAATTTTAACTGTGATATTAA
>JAIDMV010000308.1 GCA_029050385.1 Anaeroplasmataceae bacterium
GGATATTCCAATAATCATAAAAGCAATGCCTAACAAAATACTACCAATTTTACTTACCAACAGACAGGAAACCTGTAGAATTAGTGCTCCTATAATCCCACCACCACAGCTATAGCTAATGTTATAGGATTTTAAATAATGCTTATATAAATCTAGTGTTTTACTTAAAATATTTGTACTAGACATTCCTAAGGCATCATAAAGCCCTAAATGTGCAAACATCAAAAATGCTACAAAGATAAAAACGGATCCAATAAAAGAGATATGATGAAAATCTAATTTCTTTTTTAAAAATAAGAATATAATACAATACCCTAAAATAAAGGCTAAAACTACAGTCGAAAAATCACCAATCAAAAAGCTAAAAAACAAGGCCAGTGTTCTTCCTGCCAAACCTACTCTTCCGATTAATATAATACATAGAATACTGACACCAATACAAATTGCAATATATAAATAATCCTTTTTTTCACGAATGATATGATTCTTAACCTTAGGCATAAAATCAGCTCCATACGCGTACTATAGCATGGTTAAAATAAAAAAAATGATGAAAAAAAGGCTACTTCGTAACCTTTTTAGAATTTTCTATATCCGTTGAAATGAGTACTGGAATGATAATAGGATTTCTTTTTGTTTTCTTATAAATAAAATGCTGAAGCTCTGTTTTTAAAGTGGTTTTATATTCACTCCAGTTAATAAATTTATTTACTAAAAACTGAATAGAAACCTTTTTAAATACTTCAATAATATCCGTGTTTAAATCGCCATCCACATTGGTATATACAAAACCTTTTGAAATAATTTCAGGTCCTGCAACTAAAGATTTCGTTCGAGGATTGATGTTTGCACAAAGCATCAAAAGTCCATCCTCTGCTAAAAGCTCACGATCTCTCATAACGACATCACCAACATCCTTAAAGGCTTTACCATCCAGCATGATTTCTCCTACAGGAACCTCGCCTGTAATTCCACGATATTCTCCATCAATAAATGTTGCAATATCACTAGAGTCTAATATAACAACACGATCATCTGTGTATCCTAAGCAGTTAGCTACAATACGTAAAGCATATTGATGACGATATTCTCCAATAACAGGAATAACATACTTAGGTAATAGGATATTAATCATCTGTTTAATTTCTTCTCGGTTTGCAGAAGACTGAGGTAATAGGTTTGTGTTAAACTCCTTGACATTCGTAGTTACACGATAAATCACGTCTAAAGTTCTAGCAGCCATTTTCTCTGTGCCTAGATAAGGGTTCGTTAAAATAACAATGGTATCTGTAGGCTCTAAATGGATGAGTCTGTCAATGTTCTTTGCCATACGCTGTAGCATAAAATATGGCTCATGACGTTCCCCTGTGACTAATACTACTAGGTTTTTATCATTATTCTTTACTTTGTCATCAATAAATTTTAGATTAGCTAAATTATTTTCAGGACATTTTAAATAGCCAAGCTGCATTGCCTGATTCACTAGTCTTTGAGTTTTTCTACCTAAAATTGCAATTTTTTTATGCTCCGCAACTGCAATATCAATAATTTGTTGAATTCTTAATAAGTCAGAGGAAAACAGCGTAAAGATTACACGATTTTCAGAATGAGTCAATATGTTTTTAATACGCAGATTAAATTCCATAATCGTTCCTCTATTTTGATCATTGTCTGCTCCTAAACTTTCTGTCATTAAGGCTAATACACCCTCTTTTGAGAAAATTGCAAGTTCTCTATACATCTGAGCATAGTTAATCTTTGAATTTTGATCAAAGTTATAGTTTCCTGTATAAATGATATATCCATCTGGAGTTTTAATTGCAATACCTAAACAATCTGGAATACTATGGGCAACATCAAAGAAACGGACATCAATATCCTTAAAATGTAATAAGGACTTAGAATTTACTGTGATAAATTTATTCTGTTCAACAGGATACTCCTCTTCCTTTAATCGATCAAGTAAAACTGCCATTGTAAATTTTGATGCGTAAACAGGAACCTTTACTTCCTTTAGAATATTGTATACTCCACCGATATGATCATCATGAGCATGGGTTAAAAAGATACCAACCACTCTATTTTTATTTTGAATTAAAAAGGAAATATCATTGATAATCATATCTACACCATAAAGCTCAGCTGTAGGATATTTTAATCCTGCATCTAAGATAAATAATCTATGATTAATTTCTACAACATATAGATTTTTCCCATCTTCTTGGAGTCCTCCAAGCGAAAATATGTTCAGTTCTGCCATACTAAATCATGGAATAGCAAAAAGGCTATTCTTCCTCCTACTCAGTTTAAGAATCGATTACTTCATTATTTTAATTATAATCTATTTATACGTATTTTTCAATATATTTTTTAATAATATTTGCAGCAGAAATATATGCGAATTTAGATGGAATTGCACTCACAATTTCATAACAAATTCCATATTCGTAAATCTTATTTATATCAAATCCATAAGGCGCGGAAGCAACATCAATGATTCTCTTATTCTTTAACGAAGCATAGTCCCAATCTATGTTATATGGTACTGTATTGATGATCACATCATATTCCTTATAATCCGTAGTTTTATATCCTAAGAGATGTGCATACTTTTCTTCTGCTTCATTCATAGGAAAAATAGAAAAACTACAATCATTAACTTTTAAGAGCTCTGCAAGAGTAAACCCAATATTACCAAAACCAACAATGAGAATATTCTGATCGGATACTGCTAAATTCTTTCTACTTAAATAATCAATAATTCCCATTGATGTGAGCTTAGCATTTGGAATGACAAACCTATAATCCTTTAAAAGCTCTATTAATTTAATATTTTTCTGTTCGCATAATTCCTTCAGCTTACTATTAGCATTTCCAACAAGAATTGTTTTTATAGCATTTTCTTTTAAAATGTCTAACAAATTCAGTTTAGACTGCTTGATATTGTAGTCCTCATCAATTCCCCCAAATGGTAATAACAGTACATCAATATCCAAAAAATCATATAATTCGTTTGAAAGTATAGCTGGCATAAGCTCTGCTAAGGCCTCATAACGAATATCCCCTTTTATTATACCTAACATTTCATCACCGTTTTTAGTGTATGAAATTCAAAAAGAAAAGGTGCCCATAGCACCTTAAACTTTCTTTAGAAATTTAAAACTTCAACTTCTACTTTTGTACCCTTAGCAGCTACGAATGCATGATTCTCAACATCTTCGCCCCAAGTACCCTTTTCTACTGCGTCCCAAGTCTTACCAGCTAAAACCTTGAACTCAACATTTGTATCTGCTGGTAATAATTTAGAAGCTGTGTAGCAGCCACATTCAGCACAATAGGTAAGCTTTACTCCTTTTGAAGCATTCCATTCTCCTAATGCAGGAATATTTCCTACTAAGTATAATTCATCCTTAACAGGAGCCTTTACTAAAAATTCAATCTTTGTATTTGCCATAACTTTAATCTCTTCCTTTCATATTTTCGAAATGATTTTATACAAAAAAAAGAATGAATTCAAGTATAAAACGTTTCCCAAATGAAAACTTGCCAAAATAATACATATTATTTAAATTTTTAGTAAAAAATATAGCTGTAACCAATAAAAATGTGATATGATAAGTATGGTGATACGAATGAACTTTCCAACAAAGAAAAAAGAACAAAAAAAGGTAATTAATAAAGCCAATCTAGGTATGGACTTAGAACAGGCAATCAATGAAAGTAATACCTATTATTTAAATAATGATATTGCTGTAATTCACAAAAAGCCTACTCCAGTCCAAATCGTAAAGGTCAATTATCCTTCAAGAAATAAGGCGGTTATAACGGAGGCCTATTATAAGACTCCTTCTACTACCGACTATAATGGAATCTATAAAGGAAAATATATTGATTTTGATGCAAAGGAAAACCACAATAAAACTGCTTTCCCTCTAGCCAATGTTTCTGCCCACCAGGTAGAGCATCTAAAAGCTGTTCAGGCACAAGGTGGAATTGCCTTTTTGCTTGTAGCCTGGAATATGTATGATGAATATTATTTATTACCCTTTGACGTTTTGTTCGAATATTGGAATGCATCCTTGAAGGATGGCAGAAAGTCCATTCCCTATGAAGCTTTTAAAACAAGAGCCTATCCAATTAAGCATGGCTACTTGCCAAGAATACCTTATTTAAAGGTCATCGATGAAATCTATTTTAAATAAACTGCTTCTAGCCTTTACCATACTTACACTTATCATCACAATTATTGGAAGCATTGGTGGAATTATTCTTTTTAGAAATGCCAGCAATACTTCCATTTTTATTCGCGAGAACAGCAAGCCTATCTATATCTATGATGATACAGATACTCTTGTTTCTTCAGACAGCTTGTACTATGAATATTGCTCAATCCAGGAGGTAAGTCCTGAAATAATTCATGCTGTGGTGGCAATTGAGGATAATGACTTTTACAAGCATCCTGGAATTTCTATTCCAAGAATTGCGCATTCTATCTATCAAAATATAACCAATGGTTCTATTATTTCTGGTGCTTCTACAATTACTCAGCAATACATTAAGAACACCTATTTTACAAATGAAAAAACCTTCTCAAGAAAAATCAATGAAATCGCTTATGCCTTAGAGCTAGAGAAAAAATATACAAAAGATCAAATTATGGAAGCCTATTTAAATACCGTTTTATTTGGCAGTAATATCTATGGAATTAAAATGGCATCAAAGTATTACTTTGATAAAGCCCCAAAAGACATCACAACAAATGAAGCAGCAATACTTGCAGGTATGATTCAGCTTCCAAACCATTATAATCCTTTAAGAAATCCAGAGGCTGCTACTACACGCAAAAATTTAGTATTGAAACGAATGTGGGAAGAAAACTATATCTCTGAACAGACCTATAATGAATTGAAAGAAATCCCTGCTAAAGATATTGTTCAAAAAGGATTTACCAATCAGAGGATTACCTATTTAACCCCTTATCTTGACTATCTTTTTTCTAATCTGCCACAAAATAGTGATACCATCACTTCTATTAAAACCTATTTAGATACAAATATTCAAAAAACACTTTTTTCAATTATGAATAATGACTATAAATTATTTAATGATGATGAACTAAATTGTGCCATTGTTGTTTTAGATAATGCTACCTATGGGGTCAAAGCCATTGCAGGAAATAGATCCTATGATGAACGTGTAATCAATTATGCAAGCGATGTTCTTTTACAGCCAGGGTCTACAATTAAACCACTTTTAGACTACGCTCCAGCCATAGAATATCTGAACTATACTCCAGCCACTATAATCAAGGATGAAGAGTATACATATAAAAATGGAACTAAGCTAAAGAATTATGATAATAATTATTTGGGAGCCATTACCTTAAGAAAAGCCTTAAGTGATTCAAGGAATATTCCTGCAGTAAAGCTGTTTAATGAAGTCGGGTATGAACGTGCTTTTGGTTTCTTAAAAAATTTAGGTATTGAAAAAACGGATACCATCTATGAGGCAGATGCCATAGGTGGGGCAACTACAGGATATACTCTTCTAAGTCTAGCAAATGCTTATCAAGCATTCGCCAATCTAGGATACTATAAAAAAGCTAGCGCCTATAAAGAAATTGGTTATGAACTATCTACCTACAAAAATGATTCATCTGCTAAGCTCGTTATGAAGCCAACTACTGCTTTCTTAATTAATTCTATTTTGCACGATGTGTTTAAAGGAAGTGTATTTGATCAAAAAAGTACCTATATGATGGCTAAAACAGGACAAACGAATTATGATCAAGCCTCCATTCAAAAATATCATCTTCCTAGTAATGCAACTAAAGATTCCTTATTAATTGCTTATACAAAGGACTTAACCATTGGTGTATGGGTAGGATATGAACGTATCATAGATGGAAAATTCTTAGACTATTATAAGAAAAATATTCCTAGAAGTATTATGAAAATGCTATTGGATACATTTGCAAAAAAAGGCTTATATTATGAAGAAATTGAAGGAATTCAAAAAAGCTACATTACGATTTATCAAGACCAGGTCTATTTGGCTAAAGATAATGGGTACTATGAATACTTCTTAGAAGGAACTCAGCCCTTAACCTATCCAAATTATGAATTTAAGGCATAAATAAAACAGCTGTGAAAAGCTATACTTTCACAGCTGTTTTTCTATAAAGAAAATTTTTCTTTAATCATTTTAGCTACTATATTAGGCTCTAAATTGGTATTATCTATTCTCAAATAATTCTTAAAAGGAAGTTCATTTTCATAGCTTATGCATCTATGCTTCTTATAATCATTCAATAAACGAGATTCGGATAACTCGAGATTTCTTTTAGAAGCCTTATTTTTTAAACGATTCTCTGTTTTATTTCGTTCCAAACGCACTTCTAAAGAAGCGTCTAATTCCACATAATAGATATCAGCATTAACTTTTTCAAAGGGTTCTGTGATTTTCTTTACTATATCCCAATCTTCCTGTTCATCAAAGGCCCACATGAAGGTAAATACCATTCCATAATTATCTGTTTTAGAGAATTCTTCAAAAACAACATCTCTTAATTTTAATATGGCATCCTGATGAAAACTTCCAAATACCTCTAATACTAATTCTATAGTCATATGATTATGAAATAGTCGCAAATCAGTAATCTTACAGAGTTCCTGGCCAACTGTCATCTTCCCAACTGCACAATCTCCAAATAGTAATACAAGTTTCATCTTAACACCTCATTTAAAATGCTAAGAAGAGCAAGTATGCTAATCCATAATATAATACAATAGCAATAATATCATTTAAGGTTGTGATAAATGGACCTGAAGCAACTGCAGGGTCTATTTTTATTTTCATAAAGAAAATTGGAATTGCTGAACCAATTAAGCTACAGATCGTCATCGCAAGTAATAAAGATAAGGATACAATTCCGGATGCTTTAAGCGCCTGAAGGTGATTGTACACATCTCCACTAATCGGCTGTTTTGTAATAAACAAGAAGCAAAATACAAAGACAAAAGCTAAAATAGCTAAAATAAGACCATTTAAAAATCCTACACGAATCTCTTTGAAGCATAGTTTCAACAAATCCTTCGTTTTCACCTCATCAGATAACATACGAATAGTTACCGCTAAAGATTGTGTTCCTGTATTGCCGGCCATGTCTAATATCAAGGATTGGAAAAATACAATTACAGGCAATGCTGCAACTACTGCCTCAAAGCCTGAAATCAATGTTGAAACAACTAATCCTAAAAACAATAACGCAATCAGCCAAGGTAATCTTTTCTTAACAGATAAGAAAATAGATTCACCTAAATTTTCCTCTTCTGTCAAACCACCGAGCTTAGCATAGTCATCTCCCATTTCTTCATCCAAAACCTCAACAACATCATCTGAAGTAACTACACCGATAATTTCATTTTTGGCATTCAAAATCGGATAGGAGTCCAACGCATAATCCTTTAATCTACCAATACAATCTGTAACCTCTTCATTAGCATAAAAGTAAGGATAATTTTGTTTCATTAGAGAAACTAAATCATCATTTTCTCTTGCAATAATTAAATCACGTAAATCTAGCGCTCCAAAAAAGTGATGGTATTCATCCTCTACATAAATCGTAGCCACATTATCATTTTCTGCCGCCTCAGAAATTACTTTCTTCATCGCAGTTTTTACACTATTGCTTTTAGATATTAAAATGAAGTTCGTAGTCATTTTACTACCAATTTGTTCTTCGTTAAATTGATCAATCAATTTGATATCTTCTATAGAATCAGGTTCCATTAAAGACTCAATTTCTTTACGATCATCCTCATCTAGTTCTTCTAAGACATCGATTGCATCATCGGAGTCCATCAGTTCAATAATATCTGCTGCCTTTTCTTGATCTAGTTCCTCAACGTAGTCTGCAACATTATCTAAATAAGCAAAGATTTCAGAAACATTTTCCTCACCTAAAATGTGATAAAGCTTTAATCTCTGTTCTTTATTTAAATTTGCTAATGCATCTGCAATATCACTTTCATGGTATTGTAAAATTAGATTTTTTTGTTCTTCTTCAGTTTTAGAGGATTCGATGATTCGAATCAATTCTTCTACATAATCTCTAATCATAAGATTACCTCCTATATATCATTATAG
>JAIDMV010000309.1 GCA_029050385.1 Anaeroplasmataceae bacterium
TATCTAAATTATGAACCCAAATATTACAATTGTCTGTATCAATAGAAATACCATCATCCATTTGATTCATAACAGCAAAATTTCTAAATTCTACATTTCCACAGTTGCGGGCTAAAAATCCAAAGCCAAATAAAGTTGTATCCTCTCCTACTCCTTCAATTGTGACATTTAATTCAGAAAAAGCAGCTTTTCCTTTAATCTGAAGTCCTTCAGATGAACTTCCCATCTTATCTAAATCTGAAGCTTTAATTAATCCAAGGAAACGAATGCATAGCGGCTGAGTTGAATTTGCCTGTTGCTTTCCGTCTAAAATACCTTGAATTCCCGTTAGCTTTGTAGAAACACCATCTATATTTAAATCACAAGTGACTGTCTTTGCATTGTTTGCTGTTACATAAACAACTACTGCATCACTCTTTAATGTTCCATCATCATTATAAGCTCCAGAAGCTGTTTTAAATTTTGAATTTTGAGAAAAGGCAAATCCACTTCTTTCATGAGCCGCAACCACTACACTTTCAGTTGCAGCAGTTTTGAGTTCTTCATTATTTTGTACGGGAACTGCCTTTACTACATAATTACCAGCGGCTAATCCTAAAATATCAGCACGATACTTATTTGGATACTCTCGAATTAACTGCTTATCAATTTGTTTATATGAAGAATCATTTTCACTTGATTTTTTATAATACACATTATATTCTGTACAATCTGCAAAGGACTTCCACTCTAGATAAGCTCCTTCTAAATAGCCTTCCGCTTTATCAATTATAAACGCATTTTGAGCTACCCACTTTGCATACAAAGTAATATCCTCAGTCAATACCATACCTGGAGTTGCTTTAGTATTGAAGGCAGTATCAAGATACCAGCCTGCAAAAACATACCCACTTTCTGTAAGAACTGGTAATTCTTCTGGAAGTGCTAAAGCCTCGGAAATATTTGTAGGTTGTTCACCCTTGCCATTTGTATTATAACTAATACTAAATTTTTCTGGATTTGGGGGAGTTTCTTGTTTTTCCTCCCACTTTGCATATAAAGTTGTATTTTCTGTAATTGTTTTTCCAACCTCTGCTGCTGTACTATATTCTGCATCTAAATACCAGCCTACAAAATGCCAGCCCTCCACATCCTCTATTGTTGGTAGCGGGTTAGGTAAAGTTGTCACATTTTCTAATGTGTTAGGTTCAGTTCCATGACCTTGCATATTATATGTCACATTGTATTTTTCGGGGATTGGTTCTTCTTTTGCTTCCCATTTTGCATATAAGGTTGTATCAGCTTCGATTGTTGCACCAGATACTGCTAACGTATTAAAAGTATCTTCTAAGTACCAGCCTGCAAAATGCCAGCCTTCTACATCCGCCACTTCTGGTAATGGACTGGGTAAGGCAGTGACATTTGTTACTCCTGTAGGTGCAGTACCATGGCCTTGCATATCATATGTAACACTATATTTTTCGGGGATTGGTTGTTCTTTTGATTCCCATTTCGCATATAATGTTGTATCAGCTTCTATCGTTTTTCCAGCTTCTGCTAATACTATAAAACCGTCTTCTAAGTACCAGCCTGCAAAATGCCAACCTTCTACATCTGCCACTTCTGGTAGCGGATCAGGTAGTGCAGTTGCTTCTGTTATACTTGTAGGAGATACACCATGGCCTTGCATATTAAATGTAATATTATACTTTAAAATTTCATCCCATTTTGCATATAAAACAATGTTTTCTGTGATAACATCTTTATCAAAATCCCATTGCGTTTGATAAGTTTCCTCTTTATACCAACCCTTAAATATACAATTCTCTTTTTCAGGATCTACTGGCTTTTCTACTTTTTGCCCTTCTTGAATTTGTTTTGCTGTGGATGGATTGCCATTTTTATAATCAAAAGTTACAATAAACTTCACTATCTCATCTGTCGGCTCCTCATATGGTTCATTTGTTGAGCAAGCAACTAAACCAAGAGTGGCAAAGATTGCCCCACATGCTACAAGTAATTTCTTTATCTTCATAATTTTTCTCCTTTATTATCACATAAAACATTCTCGTGAAAACAGTTTTTAATATTGTTATTATAACACATAGTCCCTGAACATTTAAGCGTAAATTATAAAAAAAGTTACTCTATTTATTTTTGACAAAATATGATACAATGAGAATGGTGATAAATATGAGTGAACTACTAGCTCCTGCTGGCAACTTTGAAGCATTAGTTGCAGCAATATCAAATGGTGCAGATGCCATATATTTAGGAATGAATCAATTTGGTGCAAGAGCTTATTCTGCCAATTTTGATAAAGAAAGTTTTATAGAAGCTATAACCTATGCCCATTTAAGAAATGTTAAAATCTATGTAACATTAAATACAATTATCTTTGAAGATGAACTACAGCCCGTTTATGAAATGATTGATTTTTTAAACGAGAATCATGTAGACGGAATCATCATTCAAGATTTAGCTGTATTTGATTATATAGTTAAAAAATATCCCAATATAGAGGCTCATTGTTCAACTCAGATGGGTATTGATGATGTAGAGGGTACACTTCTATTCAAGAAGCTTGGAGCTAAACGTGTAGTTCTTTCTCGTGAAGTAGAAATTGAAGAAGCTAAGAAAATTAAAAAGATAGCCAAAATACCCCTTGAGATATTTATTCATGGGGCTCTTTGCGTATCCTATTCAGGAAACTGCTTAATGTCTGGTTTAATCGGATATCGCAGTGGAAATCGTGGTCGTTGTGTAGGCTCTTGTAGAAAGCTTTATACATTAGTAGATGAAACTACAAATCAAAGTTTTTCTCCTTCTTATCTTCTTTCTATGAAAGACTTAAATACACTATCTAACATTCATGAACTTAAAGAAATGGATTCTTTAAAAATTGAAGGAAGAATGAAAGAGCCCAGCTATGTAGCTAATGTTGTTTCTGCCTATAGAAAGGCTTTAGATGGGAAAAGTACTACAGAAGATTTTTTGAATTTATCTAAAACATTCCATAGAACCTTTACAAAAGGATATATTTTTCATGAAGACAAAAAGGACATTACAAATATTTCTAGACCAAATAATTTTGGTGTTCCTATCGGTAAAATCGTGAATAAAAATCATATCGGTTATAAAATAGAATTAACTTCTCCTTTATTCCAAAACGATATTATTCGTATTGAACATAATAATGAGGATATTAATTTAACTGTTGTCAAGCTTTATGATGAGCATAAAAACTATATATCTTCTGCAAGTCAATATTGTTACATTCAGGTTAAAGAGGATTTATCTAACGGGGATATCGTCTACAAAACAAAGGATTATCAATTCTACCAGGATTTATCCAAAACCTATCCTAAAGAATATAAAAGATTTAAAATAGATTTTATTGTTTCTGCTTTTGCTGGTACACCTTTAACAATTCACGCCACATGCGGAGAATATCAAATATCCTATGAGGCAAATACCCTATTAGATTCTGCAAAAACTCAACCGACCTCTAGGGAAGCTGTTTTAGAACAACTTAATAGATTAAAAGAAAGTGTCTATGCTTTAGGTACGTTAGAGTATTATGCAGATTCTGTTTATATTCCTGCAAAGCTGCTAAATGAGGCAAGACGTTTTATAGTATCAAAATTAAATGAAGTTCGTTTAGAAAGACAATATCAGGTATTACCTCTGCCTTCTTTAAAGCCTATATCCTATCCATATACTGAGCCCGTTCTTGCAGTCTATGCAACCACCGAGGAACAATATGAAGCTGCTAAAGAATGTGGAATCTCTATTATTTATTCAAAAGAAAATACAATAAGACGAAATGCTGTTACTTATCCTAAAAAGGAGGGAATGGTTTTGGTTGGAGGATATGGTGGAGTTGCAAGCTATGCTTCTAAAAATGAAACGATTAGTGATTTTTCTTTAAATGTTGTCAATTCCAAAGCTGTATATCTTCTTCACTCTTTAGGAGTAAATCGAGCGACATTATCCTATGAATTAAATAAAAATCAAATTCAAAGCTTAATCGCTGGCTATGAAAAAGAAAATGGTGGACTTCCAAATTTAGAAATGATTGTCTATGGACATACACATCTTCTTTTCACAAAGTATTGCCCACTTAAAAAAATGAATTTATGTGGAACTTGTAAAAAGCATTTCTATAGTCTTAAAGATGATTATGGAACCTTTCCTATTCTTTCTCATGAGGACTGTACAACAACCTTATTAAATGGAAAAATCCTAAATTTAATTGATGAATTAGATTCAATTAAAAATATTTCTGTCTTTCGATTACAATTCACAATTGAATCAAAAGAGGAAACAAAAGCCATTATTCAGCAATTTCAAGAAAAGCTTAAAAACAAACAAAAAACAAAACTCTTTAATTCTGCAACAGATACAAGAGGTCATTTCAACAAAGAAATATTATAAAAAAACAAGCAGATTCCTAATTAAAGGATCTGCTTGTTTTTAATTTAATATC
>JAIDMV010000031.1 GCA_029050385.1 Anaeroplasmataceae bacterium
TACTTCACCAAAGTCAAAATTGTCATAATGCTTTTTAATATCTTTAATAAATCTTTGAAGTTTAATATGCATATACTTATCAACATTTGTTAATTCTTCATAGGCTAAAGCATTCTTTGGATCAAAATCAGAAGTGTTTGCCATCAAGAAACGAAGGGTATTTCGTATCTTACGATAGGATTCAGATACTTGCTTTAGAATGTCCTTAGATAAAGGCATATCTGCACGATACTCGATAGATGCTACCCATAATCTTAAAATATCTGCTCCATACTCATTACATGCCTTGATTGGATCAACAGTGTTTCCTAAAGACTTACTCATCTTCACACCAGTTCCATCAAGAGTAAAGCCATGAGAAACAACCGTTTTAAATGGAGCTAAGCCTGTAGTTGCAACACCTGTAATTAAAGAGGCATTAAACCAACCACGATATTGATCTGAACCTTCTAGATATAAATCTGCAGGATAGGATAGACCTCTTCTATTTAAAAGCATATAGGATGAACCACTATCAAACCAAACATCCATAATGTCTTTTTCCTTTGTGAATACACCATTAGGACTACCTGGGTGTGTATAGCCTTTTGGAAGTAAATCCTTTGCTTCTTTTTGGAACCATATATTAGAACCATATTCTCCAAATAAATCTGCAATATGAGCAAATACCTTCTGATCTAAAACGGGCTCTCCATTTTCAGCATAGAAAATTGGGATAGGTACACCCCAAGCTCTTTGTCTTGAAATACACCAGTCATGACGATCCTTAATCATATTAGAAATACGAACATCGCCCCATTTTGGATTCCATGTTGTTTTAGAAATTGCATCTAGTATTTCATCCTTAATAGGATCAATTGAGGCAAACCATTGTGGTGTTGCTCTAAAGATAACAGGTTTATGAGTACGCCAGTCATGAGGATAGCTATGGCAAATCTTTACAGTCTTTAATAAACAGCCACAAGATTCCATATCCTCTATAACCTTCATATTACAGTCTTGATAGAACATACCTTCATATTGTCCTGCTTCTTTAGTCATATATCCTCTATAATCTACAGGACATAAAATATCTAAACCATAGTTCTTGCCAACCATATAGTCATCCTCACCATGTCCTGGTGCAATATGAACTAATCCTGTACCATCAGATGTAGATACATAATCTCCTAAAATGCATGGAGAAATTCTATCATAAAGTGGATGCTTATATTTTAAGCCTTCTAGCTCAGTTCCTTTAAAATGTTTAAGTACTTCTACTGTACCGAGCTCTAATAGCTCTTTCAACTTTTCTAAAAGTTCAAGACCAAAGATAAAGGTTCCTTTATCTGTTTTTGCTAAGACATACTCAATAGTAGGACCCGCACAGACAGCTAGGTTTGCTGGAAGTGTCCAAGGAGTTGTTGTCCAAACTAAGAAGGATGCTCCCTCTAAGTCCTTATTTTCTACAATTGGAAGACTAAAGTAAATAGAAAAATCTTCTTTATCCTGATATTCAATCTCTGCTTCTGCCAAGGCAGATTCACTGGAATAAGACCAGTATACTGGCTTTAATCCCTTATAGATTAAACCACGTTCTGCCATTTTAGCAAAAATTAATATCTGATCCTTTTCATAATCTTTTTGTAAAGTAATATAAGGATGATCAAAATCACCTAATACTCCTAGTCTTAAAAAACCAGTTTTTTGACGTTCAACCTGCTTATAGGCATATTCTTCACATAACTTTCTAAAATCTGCTGTACTCATTTCTTTACGCTTTACACCAGACTTTTGAAGTTGATTTTCAATAGGTAAACCATGCGTATCCCATCCAGGAATATAAACGGATTTAAAGCCATTCATATTCTTATAACGTACAACAAAATCCTTTAAGATTTTATTTAATGCATGGCCTAGATGAATATCTCCATTGGCATATGGTGGACCATCATGTAGTGTATATTCTCTCTTATTCGCATTTTTCTTTATTACTTCTTCATATAGGTGCATATCATGCCATTTCTTTTGAATATTTGGTTCCTTTACATTTAGGTTTCCTCGCATTTCAAAATCTGTTTTCCCCATAAATAATGTGTCTTTGTAATCCATATTTTCCCTCCTATAATTAAAAAAAGCGTCCTAATCAAAGGACGCATGTTTTACGTGTTACCACCCTTGTTCAAGAAATAAAACCATATTTCAAGCACTCATTTCTCTTTAACGCAGAGCCAAAACGAATACACTTTGCATGTATCATCTCCATTAGTGATTCAAACTATGTGCTTCGACTACTTTCCACCAAACAGCAGTTCTCTTTACCCACAACATAATTTCGTCTAATATCTTTGATTTTACAATACTAATAATACAACAAATTAAAGAAAAAGTAAATATATTTTAAATAAAATTCCATCTTCCTTATAGGTTAATTTGAATATACTAAATTGTGACTTCTAATAAAATCTAAGGATTCCTGATTGGAATACTTATCAAATGGAGGCTTTTTATTTTTCCTTGACCAGATCTTTTCAGTGCTAAAATCTACTACTTCTAATTTACTGCATATATCCTTATGCTGTAGAAAGGCAGATTTGAACTCTTTGACTCCTTCTGTATTAAACAAGTCATTGATGTTTTTTAACTTACTAGAATATAAAAGCTCATCCTCAAATTTTTTTATAGATTGTATATGGTAAATTTCTTTGAATCCATATTTTTTTAGTGTCATTATATTTTTTTCTAAAATATGTGTGTCTTCGACATCTATATCA
>JAIDMV010000310.1 GCA_029050385.1 Anaeroplasmataceae bacterium
AAAGAGGTGAAGCTTACCTATCCAAGTTGGAAAGAAGCTTATTCTCCTGTGGTTGTCGGATTTGGCCCTGCAGGTATTTTTGCAAGTCTATATTTGGCTCGCTGTGGAGCAAAACCTATCATCATTGAACGTGGTGGATCTATAGAAGAACGTATAGTCTCTGTTCAAAACTTTTTAGAAAATAAAGTTTTGAATCCAAATTCTAATGTGCAGTTTGGTGAAGGAGGGGCAGGAGCTTTTTCAGACGGAAAGCTTACCTGTAACAGGAAGCATCCCTTGATTGAATTTATCTTTAAGGAACTCGTAGTTCATGGAGCACATGAGGATATCTTATATGAGAGTATGCCTCATGTTGGTACAGATGTTTTAAGAGAGGTAGTAAAAAATATTCGACTTGAAATAGAAAATTTAGGTGGAACATTTTATTTTAATACAACCTTTTTAGATTGGATAGATCAAAAAGAATGTTTAGAGATTAAAACGACTGGACCAAGCTTTACAACAAAGTATCTCCTTTTAGGTATAGGCCATTCTGCAAGAGATACGATACGGCATTTATACACTAAGCTTCCTATGGAGGCAAAAGCCTTCTCTATGGGAGTTCGTGCTGAGCATCTTGCAGAAAAAATTGATAAGGCGCAATATGGAAATTTTCATTCCTATTTACCTAAAGCCTACTATAAACTTGCAGCACATAAAGAAGGAAGAGGCATTTATACCTTTTGTATGTGTCCAGGAGGCTATGTTCTAGCCTCTGCCTCAGAGCCAAATAGTATTGTGACAAATGGAATGAGTAATTATGCTCGTGAGGGAGTGAATTCTAATAGTGCTATTTTAGTAGATGTTAGACCTGAGGATTATGGTGCCACTCCACTTGATGGAATAGCATATCAAGAAAAGTATGAACACTTGGCTTTTGACATTGCTAAAAACTTTTCTGCTCCAACAAATCTAATGAAGGAATTTATGGAGGATAAGGTTGCAAAAGAATATCGAAGTGTGATTCCAACCTACCCTCATGGCCTTACGTTTGCAGATTTAAGAAAATGTCTTCCAGATTATGTAGTGGAGGGAATCAAGGAAGGTATTTTAGAATTTGACAAGAGATTAAAAGGCTTTTATGATGAGGATGCTATACTCGTTGGTATAGAATCTAGAAGCTCCTCTCCTGTACGAATCCTAAGAGATAAAATAACAAAAGAAGCGAAAGAACACATATATCCTATTGGAGAGGGAGCTGGCTATGCAGGTGGTATTATCAGTGCTAGTCTAGATGGACTTCTAACAGCAATGAAGATTGTAGGTGAAGAATTTGAATGTAAGAATTGATGTAAGCAATATAAGGCTAGAAACAGAACGTCTAATCTTAAGACCATTTGAAGAAAATGACTTAAATGATTTTAATACTTATGCAAAAGTAGAAGGTGTTGGTGAGATGGCAGGCTGGCCACATCATCAATCTATAGAAGAGAGTAAGAAGATTCTAAACATATTTATGGAAGAGAAGAAAACCTTTGCTTTATTTCATAAAGAGACAAAGAAAGTCATTGGTTCTTTAGGGTTAGAAAAGTATAATGAAAATTATTACAAAGAATATGCTAACCAGAAGGGATTAGAGCTTGGCTATGTCCTATCCAAAGAATATTGGGGAAATGGACTTATGCCAGAAGCAGTACATAGAGTAATTGAGTTTTTATTTAAAGAAAAGAATTTAGACTTTGTTACTTGTGCTCATTTTATTAAGAATTCTCAAAGTCGTAGAGTGATTGAAAAAAATGGTTTTCATTTTGTGTGTGAAGGGGTGTTTGATGGAAAAATTGGAAAATTTGAAGATAGAAATTACATTTTAAGAAAAGAGGATTATCAAAATGAAAAAATTTAAAATTGCTTATTTAGGTGGTGGTTCAAAGCAATGGGCTAGAACCTTTATGACAGATTTGGCTTTATCAGAAGGTCTTTCTGGAGAAATGGGACTTTATGATATTGATATAGAAGCTGCCATAAGAAATCAAAAGATTGGAGAAAGAATTAACCAAAATCCTAAGACATTATCTAAAATTGATTATGTGGTTTATGAAAAATTAGAGAACTGCCTTAAAGATGCTAATTTTGTTGTTATTTCCATACTTCCAGGAACCTTTGAAGAGATGAGAAGTGATGTACATGCACCTGAAAAATATGGAATTTATCAGTCTGTTGGAGATACTGCAGGTCCAGGTGGTGTATTACGTGCAATGCGTACTGTTCCAATCTATGAGGAATTTGCGAAGAAGATTAAAGAAGTATGTCCAAATGCTTGGGTTATCAATTTTACCAACCCAATGAGTATTTGTGTAAAAACTCTATATGATGTTTTTCCTGAGATTAAAGCCTTTGGTTGTTGTCATGAAGTATTTCATACACAAGCCTTCTTATGCTTAGTTCTTGAAAAAGAATTAGGCATTAATGCTACTCGTAAGGATATTTATACGGATGCTTCAGGTGTTAATCATTTCACATGGATTACAGAAGCCAAGTACAAAGATATTGATTTATTAAAGCTTATCCCTAGCTTTATGGATAAATATTATGAGGAAGGCTACTATGAGTACTTTGACCGTTTCCAATTTAGAACGGATTGTTTTGCTTATGGAAATAAGGTTAAGATGGATTTATTTAATCGTTATGGAGCTTTAGCAGCTGCAGGAGATCGTCATTTAGCGGAATTTGTTAACCCACATTGGTATTTGACAGATCCTAAAACAGTTAAGGATTGGAAGTTTAATTTAACTACAGTTGATTTTAGAGTAAATCAAATGAAGGAAAGAATTGAAGAATCTATTTTACTTGCAGAAGGTAAAAAGGAAATCAACTTGGTTCCTTCAGGAGAAGAAGCAACAGATTTAATGAAGGCAATTCTAGGACATCAGGTAATTATTTCTAACGTAAATTTACCTAACCAGGGACAATGTCCACAATTACCTTTAGGATCTATTGTAGAAACAAACTGTATTTTTGAAAATGATCAGGTAAAACCAATTGTTTCAAAACCTTTACCTTTAGCTGTAGTAAATATGGTAGAGAAGGCTTCAAACAATATAGATACTTTATATGAAGGAATTAAGAATAGAGATTTCAATCAAATCTATGCTTGTTTTATGAATCAAGCACTTTGTTCATGTCTTTCCTTAGAAGATGGAAAGAAGCTATTTAAGGAAATGATTGCAAACACAAAAGCATACTTACTTCCTTATTATCCAAATCTAGAAGAATACCTAAAGTAGGAACAAAAGATGATTAAAGCAATATTATTTGATATGGATGGTACTTTACTTCCGATGGATATTGAAAAATATACAAGTGGCTATTTTAAAGAAATAGGTGCTTATATGTCTTCCTATGGCTATGATCCTAAAGAACTTATCAAAGGAATTTGGAAGGGAACAGAAGCTATGGTAAAAAATAATGGTCTTTTATCTAATGAGGACGTTTTTTGGAAAACATTTTCTGCAGTTTTAGGCTTTGATGCAACTCAAGATCTTCCCTTATTTACAAATTTTTATAAGGAAAAATTTGATCAGATTAAATCTACCTGTGGATACACAAAGGATGCTGCTAAACTAATAGAGTTCTTAAAAGAAAAGAAGGTAGAACTCATTTTAGCAACGAATCCAATATTTCCTATGATTGCTCAAACCAAAAGACTAGCTTGGGCAGGAATAAAAGATTCAGATTTTTCTTGGATTACCAGTTACGAGAATTCTCATTACTGTAAGCCAAATTTAAAATATTATGAAGAAATTCTAAGTCATTTTCCTTATCAATCTAATGAATGTCTTATGATAGGAAATGATGTAGGAGAAGATATGGTAGCAAGAAACTTAGGTATGAAGGTGTTCTTATTAACAGATTGCCTTATCAATAAGGATAAAATGGATATAAATACGTTTCCTCATGGAGATTATGATGCACTATTTACTTATTTAAAACAAGAAATCTTTTCAAAAGATTTAGCTTGAAAACGGGATGTCTATAC
>JAIDMV010000311.1 GCA_029050385.1 Anaeroplasmataceae bacterium
GAATATGTGTATGACCATAAAGCACAATATCTACATTTGGTATTGCTTCTTCCAAATGATGTCCATGTTCTAAATGACATCTTTTACCATTTAATTTTAAGTTTTTCATTTTATGAAATTTAAAATTTAAAACCATCTGATCTACCTCTGCATCACAATTCCCTTGAATACATAAAATTTTATCAGCTAAAGGATTTAAAAGTGTAATAACTTGTTTTGGAGCATAGAATTCAGGAACATCGTTTCTAGGTCCATGATACAACACATCTCCTAAACAAATCATTTGATCACATTTTTGTTCTATAAAAGTCTTTATAATAAATTCTGCTGATTGGGCTGAGCCATGTAAATCTGAAAATATGAGATATTTCATTCTAAACCACATACCTTATTTAATATTTTTAAAGATTTATATAAGTTACTAAATTCCTCATCATTAAGTTCATTGAATAGCGGTGTTGAAAATTTTAAAACGTCCTCATTAATACTCTTCATCATTACCATTCCCTTTTCAGAAAAGGATACTTCAAAAACACGATTATCAAAAGAATTTTGTTGTTTAACTAAATACCCTTTTTCCACCAAGCGTTTAACTAAAGGAGAAATTGTATTTGTAGTTTTATTCAATCTTTTACATATATCCGTTATTTTAGTTTCAGTCGGATGATGATAAACATCCAATAGGATTACAGCTTGAGTATGGGTAAGATGATAAGGGGCTGTAAGATTTGCTCGTGCATCTCCTATGAATTGTGAGGTTGTTTTAAGTAATTCTATTGTTTCTAAGATATCTTCTTTCTTTTTCATGTTTTAAAAAAGGTGACCTTATAAGTCACCTTATTCCTTTCTACTTAAGCTTCAACAATTTCTAGCTTGCAGCTAGTTACTTTAACAAGCTTTTCGCCCTTTTCTAATTTAAGTTCAGAAACAGCCTTAGCTAATGCATCCTTATAAGAACCAACTACAGCTTGAACACCCCAAGCAATTGCTAGAGTTCTAGCATCAGCTCTATCTTTTACAGCAAAGAAAATATCAGCAGCTGGACGATATTGAGATAATGCTAAAGCAAGTTCTACATCACCTTCAGCAACGATTGCAGGAATTTCAAATGTTGCAGCTAGAGTTGCAGCAGCAAGACCAATTGCATCATCCTCATTCTTTTCTTCTTTACCATAAACAACATTTTGAATCATTAATTCATGATCTAGATCATCTTCTGCACGATGGTCAATCTTAGCCATATAAGATACAGCTTCGAATGGATAATCACCTTGAGCTGATTCACCAGAAAGCATTGTAGCACCAGTTCCATCTAATACTGCATTGTGGCAGTCAGAAACTTCAGCACGAGTAGGTCTTGGATTTTGTTGCATAGAATCTAGCATTTGTGTAGCACAAACAACTAACTTACCAGTAGATTGAGCTAAGTAAATCATTTCCTTTTGAATTGCTGGTAAATCCCAAGCATCAACGTCAACACCTAAATCACCACGAGCTACCATTACACCATCAGAAAGTTTAATGATTTCTTCCATATTAGATACACCCTCTTGATTTTCAATCTTAGAGATGATTTTAATATGTGTATTCTTCTTAGCAGCTAAGATTTCGCGAATTTGACGAATATCATCAGCACGACGTACAAAAGATGCTGCAATGAAATCTAAGTCTTGATCACATGCAAATTCCATATCTGCCTTATCCTTTGGAGAAATATAAGGCATATTTAAAATTACGCCAGGAACATTACAATTTCTCTTATTCTTTAACTTACGATCATTTTGAGCTTCTAAAACTAATTCCTTACAAGATGCATCCTTTTCAATAACCTTTAAAGTTAAGTTACCATCTTCAATTAAGATTCTTCCACCTACAGAAATATCATCATATAATCCTGGATAAGAAATAGCTACCTTCTTTGCATTACCAATGAAAGAATAGTCCATTGTCATACGAATGATATCACCCTTATGAAGCATAACTGGTTCATCATTCTCTAAATATCCTGTACGGATTTCTGGACCCTTGGTATCTAACATCATACCAGTGTTCCAGCCCTTTTCTGCATTTAATGCTTTAACATTCTTAATACGGAATCCTTGTTCCTCATAATCACCATGAGAAAAATTCATACGCATTACATTCATTCCAGCAGTGCCGATTAATTTCTCTAGGCAGTCCTTTTGCTCACTTGCAGGACCAATTGTACAAACTACTTTTGTTTTTTTCATTTTATCTTCTCCTCTTATTTTTAAAATGTGAACTTTTGTATGATTTAAAATAAATCACTACATCATTGGAATATTTATAGATTATCCTGTTTTCTTAAAAAAATTCATCAATAAAGGAACAACCTATTTTTTTGCATTCCAAAGAAAATTATACCATAAAATTCGACAT
>JAIDMV010000312.1 GCA_029050385.1 Anaeroplasmataceae bacterium
GTATATTGTAGGAACCTATTCTGGTTATGAGAACGCAGTAAAACAAGACTTGGAAAAGCGTAAGGAAACCATGAATATGCAGGATAAGATTTATCAGGTTATGGTTCCTGAGGAAACTGTAGAAGTAACGGATAAAAAAGGAAAGAAAAAACAAAAGGTAACTAAGCTATTCCCTGGATATGTTTTCGTTGAGATGGAAGTTGAAGGCGAAATGGATGAAAAAGCTTGGTTTATGATTCGTAACACACCAAAAGTAACTGGTTTCTTAGGCTCAAGTGGTGGTGGTACTAAACCAGTCCCAGTTCCTGTTGATGAGATGAATCGTATCTTAATTTCTTTAGGTATGGTTGAAAAATCAGTTATGGACTTTAAGGTTGGAGATCATATTGAAATTGTTTCTGGTCCATTTGAGGGCAGAACATTTGATATCGCTTCTGTAAATCCAGATGCAGAAGAAGTTATTGTATTAGTAGAAATGTTTGGTGGAAGATCAACACAAATGACTTTCAGTTTCAAACAAATTCGCAAAATCTAACAAATAAATCTTGAATTATAGATTTTTATATGTTAGAATAATTTGGAAACTTTCTATGATAGTGAATCATGGCGGAAGGAGTGTATTTAGCATGAAACAAGGAATCCATCCAGAATATAAGACAGTAAAGGTAACATGTACTACTTGTGGTAGTGTATTCGAATCAGGATCTGTATTAGGTGAGATTCGTGTTGATACTTGTTCAAATTGTCATCCATTCTACACTGGTAAACAAGCATTTACTCAGGCAGATGGTCGTGTTGAAAAGTTCAACAAACGTTACGGCGTTAAGAATAACTAATGAAAATATAGCCCTATGGGGCTTTTTTTCTAGGAAAAAGGAGTTAAAGGTGTTATGCAGTATCATTTAGATAAACCAGGCTGGATAGAGGTTGTATGTGGCCCAATGTTTGCCGGAAAAACAGAAGAATTGATTCGTCGTGTAAAACGTATGGATTTTGCCAAAAAGAAATATTTAATTTTTAAGCCAACTATAGATAATCGTTATTCAATTTCTGAAGTGGTTTCTCATAGCCAGCGTAAGGTTAAGGCTATAAATATCTCTTCATCTGCTGAAATCAAAGATTACTTGACGGATGATGTTGAGGCTGTCCTCATTGATGAGGTGCAATTTTTTGATCCTGAAGTTGTCGAGGTTTGTAGAGATTTGGCAAATCAAGGCTTAAGAGTTATCTGCACAGGTCTAGATTGTGATTTTAGAGGAAATCCTTTTCCTATTGTGGCAAGCTTACTTGCTATGGCAGAAAGTATTACAAAACTCACAGCTATTTGTGTATGTTGTGGGAGTGAAGCAACAATGACTCAGCGTATTATCAATGGAAAGCCAGCAAAGTATAGTGATCCTACGATTTTAGTTGGAGAAAAGGAATCCTACGAACCTAGATGTCGTAAATGTCATGTGATAGTAAAATGATGCATGAATATTTTATGAAAGAGGCTTTAAAAGAAGCTAAAAAGGCATATCTAAAAAATGAAACCCCTATTGGTGCTGTTGCGGTGTATGAGGATAAAATTATTGCAAGAGCACACAATCAAAGAGAAACAAAACAGGATTCTACAATGCATGCAGAAATACAAATAATTCAAAAGGCATGTAAAAAACTAGGAACATGGCGTTTAGAAAGTGTAAGCATTTATGTGACCCTAGAACCTTGTGTAATGTGTGCAGGTGCTATGATTCAAGCAAGAGTGGAAAAGGTTTATTATGGTGCTAAAAATGATCGTTTTGGGGCTCATCAAGGAGCTGTTCACCTATTTGAAGTTCCTTTCAATCACTTTGTTCATGTGGAAGGAGGGATTTTAGAAGAAGAATGTTCTTCTATGATTTCTTCCTTTTTTAAAGAGCTACGATTAAAGTCTTGAAATTATTAATTTGTTATGGTATTATAATGTAGTCCTTAATCAATTATGTACGGTGAACCAGGTCAGGACCGGAAGGTAGCAGCCTTAAGCTAGTAGGTAATGTGGTTAAGGCGTTTTTATTTTACAATTTAGATAATTTTTACCAAACAAAAACGGATAAATCAGAAAATTTATCCGTTTATTTGTTTTATATCTCTCTTGTATAATTTTTTAACCATTCCACTTCATCCGCTTCAAGATGTGGACTTATTAGCTTAAATACTTTTTTATGATACTGATTTAACCAATTCTTTTCCTCTGCATTTAAAAGATTTACATCTATTGCATCTAAATCGATTGGGGCATAAGTAATAGTTTCAAAGCCTAAGAATTCACCGAATTCACTTTTTCCTTTTGGAACACAAACCATTTCATTTTCAATACGAATACCATATTTATTTTCTAAATAGATTCCTGGTTCATTTGTTGTTATCATACCTGGAACAAATTCTGCTGAGTCATTTCGTTCAGGAACGATTTGCCATCTAAACCCATTAGGAGCTTCATGGACGGAAAGAAGAAATCCTACACCATGACCTGTTCCACACTTGTAATCTAAGAGTTGCTTCCATATAGGACCACGAGCTAAAATATCAAGATTTAACCCTTTTACACCTTTAAGAAATACAGCCTCAGATAGTGCAATTACAGATTTTAAAACTGTTGTAAAGTGTAACTTTTGCATATCTGTAAGATTGCCTAATGCTAATGTTCTAGTGATATCTGTTGTTCCGTCAAGATAATGACCGCCAGAATCAATTAAAAGAAAGTCGTTAGGTTCTAGAGTGTAATTGGATTCTGTTGTTGCAGAGTAATGCATCATAGCGCCATGATCTTTATAAGCGCAAATTGTATCAAAAGAAATATCAACATAGCTTTCTTGTGCTTGTCTTAGTTTTTGCAAATAAGATTGAACCGTAAGTTCACTTAAGGAGGAGTCCTCTTGGATATTCGTTTTTACATAATACATCCATTTTGTAAATGCAACTCCATCCTTTATATGTGCATGAATTGTGTTGTCAATCTCAACTTTATTTTTTATTGCTTTTAGTAAAAGTGAAGGATCTGCTTTGTTGATTAAAGTATTTTTGTTATTTAATATTGAATATAGAGAGTAGTTAGCTTTATTTAAATCCAAAAGTATAGTTTTGTTTTCTATAGTAGAAAGATAGGTATAAAAATCAGAATATTCATGAACTACTATTTCATTCTCTTTTAAATATTTTTCTATGATTTTATCGATTTTTTTGGGATCAATAAATAAATGACAAGTTTCTTGATCAATAATTGTAAATGCTAAAAATACAGGTGTATGAGGAATGTCATTTGCTCGCAAATTATAAAGCCATGCCTGATCCTCAAGACTAGATAGAATATGCACATCTGCTTGATATTCAATAAGCTTTTGTTTGATTTCATTTAGCTTTTCCTTATAACTTTTTCCTGAAAAAAATTCTTCTAACTTATAAAGGAAAGAAAAAGGTAAGCGAGGACGATCCTCCCAAATATCTGAAACCAAATCAATGTCTGAATTTAATTTTATGTTTGGTATTTTTTCAATAAGCTTTAATACAAAAGAAGTAGGCATTACCTTGCCTTCAAAGGCGACAGTGCTATTTTCCTTTAGATTAGATGCTAAAAATTCTTCTATGGTTGGAACTCCATTTGTTCCTTGCTTCATTAAAGTTATATTTTTTCCTTCTAATTGCTTACTTGCTTGAATATGATATCTTCCATCTGTCCAAAGAAAAGATTTCTTAGGAGTGATAACGAGTGTTCCAGCTGAACCTGTAAATCCAGAAAGAAAGGCTCTTGTTTTGTAATATTCACAGAGATATTCACTATTGTGATCATCAGCAGTTGGAATAATATATGCATCTATACCTTTTTGCACTAATTTTTTTTGAATTTGCTTGATTTTATCCATATTCATCACCTGTTTTCTATTATAACTTTTTTTAATAAAAAAAGAAATAGATTTCTTTTATTGAAAAAAATAAATTATTGTGGCATAATAAGGACATATTAAATATGATGGGAAGTGATTTTAGTGGATTTGAAGATTTGTGGCATTATAGATATCATATTAGTATTATTAATCATCTTAAGCTTATTCATAGGTTATAAAAAAGGCTTTTTAAAAAAAGCCATAGGATTGATAGGTCTATTTGTAGCTTTAGCAGTAGCATTTGTCTTTTGTTCACAATTGGCTGGTGCGTTTGAGTCCTCTGGAATTATATATAAGCCTATCTTTGAAAATATAAAAAATAATGTTTTAGAATCTGAGATATTTCAAAATGCTGGTGGAAAGGATGCAACTATTGCGGATGTTTTGGTTTCAATGAAGATTCCTAGATTTCTGGCAAACATGTTTGCTGCAAATATAGCAGATGGTACTACTGTAGAAGTAATCGCTTCAAATATATCTCATTTCTTTTCGCATATTATCACGGTTATCATTAGTTTCATCATCTTATTTGTAGGTGTATTTATAGCAGCAATTCTTTTAAAAATTTTAACTACTATTTTAAGAGGTAATGCGATTATTAGAACGATTGATGGAATATTAGGTATGGTACTATACTTTTGTCTTATGATGATTATGGTATATGTTTTATTTGCGATAATGCGACTATTAGGACATTTTGATTTTTTTGCAGGATGTCAAAGATTCTTAAATGTGGATATGAAATTGAACGAAGATACATTTAGATTATCCAAATTCTTTTATCAGCATAATGTAATTTATTCGTTTTTTGATATATTTTTTTAAAGGAACTGTGATTTATTTCACAGTTTTTCTTTTAAAGTGAAGTTTGCTATGATATAATAATTTATATAACCTAGAAAGGAAAATGTGATATGAGAATTAATCCAAAATTATTTACGATTGCTAATGAAGCAGAACCTGTTGATGTACAGGAATTTGATGGAAGAAAGATAGAAGTGTTTATGATGGATCCTTATCCTCAAGTGAAAGAGGAGTTTATTAATAAAGGAAAGTTTGCAGTTTGGTCTTCAATTGATGGTGTGAATTACCGCCTATTTATTGAAGATGGATACTATAATGAGCTAAAGCCTTTATACTCTCAAGCAATTAATAAGATATGGGTAGACTTTTGGGATACATGCGAGACTGTTTCTAAAAAAATGTCTAGATACGTAATTTTACCTATTACAGTAGTTGCTATAGGTGGCTGTATTGGATTTTCATTTATTGAAAAAATCGGAATTTATTTAATGATTGCAGTAGTTGTAATTGCTTTTGTTGCAATGTTATTTTGTAATCGTTTAACACGTAAGAAAATCTATGATGCAAATGCTGCAAGTGTAGAATTAATTAAAAAATCTTTAGGTGGAACTAAAGAATTTGATGAAATGCTAGAACGTCAAAAGAATTATATGGATAACTATTATGATAGTTTATATCCAGATGAGGAAGAAGACTTTGAAGATGAAAATACTGAGGAATTGCCAACACCAAAAGTTGAAGAAGCAGAAGTTGTTGAAGAGACTTCAGAAAAAGAAGTAGTTGAAGAGGCTGAAAAGAATGAATAATTATATTGATGATGAGTGTATAACAGCGCTTCGTGTAATTGGTGCTGAGATGATCACAAAAGCTAAAAGCGGTCATCCTGGTATAGTATTAGGTGCAGCCCCAATTTTACACACATTATTTACAAGACATATTAATATAGATTCAAATGACGAGAAGTGGTTTGATCGTGATCGTTTTGTATTATCTGCAGGACATGGATCAGCTTTACTATATTTGATACTCCATTTTTCTGGTTTTGATATACCTATGAAAGAATTGGCAAATTTCAGACAAAAAGATAGTTTAACTCCAGGTCATCCTGAATATGGGCACACACCAGGTGTAGAAATGACTACTGGTCCTTTAGGTCAGGGAATCTCTACTGCAGTGGGATTGGCTATTGCTGAAGCACATTTGGCTGCTAAATTTAACAAGCAACATTGTGAGATTATTAATCATAATACTTATGTTCTTTGTGGTGATGGTGATCTTCAAGAAGGTGTTTCTATGGAAGCTATGTCTTTAGCAGGTCATCTTCGTTTGAATAAGCTAATTGTTTTATATGATTCAAATGATATTCAATTAGACGGCTCTGTTTCTCTTGCCGCTTCAGATTCAATTGGAAACAAAGTAAAAGCTATGAACTGGAATTATCTTAGAGTAGAAGATGGAAACGATGTTGAAGAAATTGATGAAGCTATTAAACAAGCAAAACAATCTGATAAGCCTACTTTAATTGAAATTAAAACTGAAATTGGATATGGAGCTCCTACAAGCGGAGAGTCCTCTGTACATGGAAAACCATTGACTGAAGATGAATTAGCTATCCTTAAGGATAACTTAAACTCTCGACAAATGGCATTTACAGTTTCTAAAGAGGTTAGTGATTATTTCCATGCTTCTATAGTTGTACGTGGTAGTCAGGCAAATTCTAACTGGAATTATTTGATGTCTGAATATGCAAAAAAATATGCTGAGGATTATGAGCTTTTAAATCAATATATGTTTGACGATTTAAAGATTGAAAATTATGAAGGACTACCTGAATTTCCTGTAGGAAGTAGCGTTTCTACTCGTGTGGTTATGGGTAAGGTACTTGATTGGTTATCTTCTAAATTACCTAACCTTATGGGTGGATCTGCAGATTTAACACCTTCTACAATGGTAAAGGGAGCTGGTGGAATTTTTAGTAAGGTAAATCCTGCTGGTAGAAATATTAAGTTTGGTGTTCGTGAGCATGCAATGGCAGCAATTACGAATGGTATTACACTACATGGTAGTTTGAGAGGTTTTTGTGCAGGCTTTTTCGTATTTAGTGATTATATGAAGCCAGCAATTCGTTTGGCAGCAATTATGCATTTACCTTCCTTATTTTTCTTTTCTCATGATTCGGTTTGTGTAGGAGAGGATGGACCAACACATCAACCTGTTGAGCAGTTGGCAATGTTTAGAAGTATGCCAGATACCCATGTGTTCCGCCCTGCTGATGCTAAGGAGATGGCTTCTGCATTATTGCTTTCAATGGAGATTAAAGATAATCCTACAATTATTGTTTCTTCTAGACAAAACCTTGAGGTGCTTGAATGTACAGATTTTGATGGAGTATCTAAAGGAGCATACATTGCATTTGAACCAAAAGGTACGCCAGGTGCTTTATTTATCACTTGTGGATCCGAATTGGCTTTATGTATTAATGTTGCTAAACGTTTAGAAAGTGAAGATATTTTTGTTAGAGTTGTTTCCATGCCATCTATGGATATATTTGAAAGCCAAAGTGAGGAGTATAAAAACAAGATTATTCCTCGTAGAATTACGAAGCGTATGGCTGTAGAAATGGGTTCTAGTATGTGCTGGTATAAGTATGCATCTAAAGTTCATGGTATTGATGAATATGGAAAATCTATGCCATTAAAACACATCGCTGAAGCGTATGGTTTTACAGAAGAAGTTATCTATAATGAATTTTTAGATCTTGCAAAGTAATAAATAAAAGGAAAAAAATAACTGGTTTTTACTAGTTATTTTTTCACCTAGAAGGAGTATTATATGGATTACCTGAAAGTTGCTAAAGAGCAATTTTTAAAAGATTATAGTTTAAAGGAATTTCCACATGAAGAGATTTACATTCAAAAAGCTGTTCCATTTTCAGATGAGTCTATGAATTACTTAAATGGAACTCCCTTTTTAAATTTTGTTTATTTTGGAAAGCAGCTGTTTATCAGTGCCGATCCTAGAATCTATGATTTTGCATATAAATATGCTGGGCATTGTAAGAATGAATTGTTTCGAGTATTTGATGCACCGAATATTTTTCATTTGAATAATGAATTGGAAAAGTATGGCTATACTGTTGCCCATCTTGCTCAATACTTTTTGTTAGACACTAATGAAATTGGAAAAGTAGATAGTTCTTATCCACTAGAGCTTTTATGCAAGGAACAAATAGAATCTTTATATGGTTTAGGCTTTGATATGGCTCTTTGTGGTACTACCAAGGGAAGAAGGCATGATGTGCTGGCAATTGTATGCAGAATAGATAATCAAATTGTCGGTGTTGCAGGTTGTTCAAATGATGGAAAGGATATGTGGCAAATTGGTGTAGATGTTTTGTCACAATATCAAAGAAGAGGGATTGGAACAGCTCTTGTTGTTCGTTTGTCCAAAGAAATACTAAAACTAGAAAAGTGTCCCTTTTATTGTTGTGCGTGGAGTAATTTAGCTTCTAAAAGACTTGCCAGAAAGGCAGGGTTTGTAGATGGTTGGGTAGAATTATCTGCTAAGCCTATAGAAGAAGATTGGATTAAAAAAATTAGGATGTTGGAGGGATAATTTTGCAGCATTTACATTTTGGTTTTTCCTATATAGGTTTGATTTTTCTCCTTATGCTCTTTATACCAAATATCATATGGGCAAAATTTAAACCCCAAAATTATGAGACAGTTGTCTCTAAAGAAAATAAGATTCTTATATGGTTTGAAAGAATTGGAGAAGTTTTGGTTTCCTGTCTGGTTTTGATATTTGATGATTTCAATATAAAGGAAATCACCTATTGGAGTTTATTTTTGTTGTTTGCTTTCCTTATAATGATATTATATGAAATCTATTGGATTAAGTATTTTGTTAGTCAAAGGACGCTTAAAGATTTTTATAGTAGTATATTAGGTATTCCTGTTGCAGGAGCAACCTTGCCTATTCTAGCAATGCTATTCCTCAGTGTTTACGGGAAAAATATTTTTCTACTAGCAGCCACTTTGATTTTAGGAATTGGGCATATTGGAATTCATTTACAGCATAAAAAAGAATTAAAAGAATCAAGCTAAGGCTTGATTTTTTCTTTTTATAATTTTTGAATCTCAAGAGAAAACTATAAATGGAACATAAATAATGTATGTTTTTGTTTTACAATACAGATGTTAGGAGCGTGATTGTATGTTTTTATGCATTGATATGAAATGTTTTTTTGCGTCAGTGGAATGTGCATAGC
>JAIDMV010000313.1 GCA_029050385.1 Anaeroplasmataceae bacterium
TTATTAGATATAATAATAGGAAATGAAAAGAAAGGAAAAAAGTATGAAAAATTATACAAAAATAACAAGTAAGTTTATTGAAGATATTCAATCTGAGGTAACAATTTATAAGCATAACAAAACAGGTGCTCGTATTTGTACAATTGAAAATGATGATACAAATAAAGTATTTTCAATTGCTTTTAGAACACCACCTATGAACAATGGAGGATTAACACATATTCTAGAACACTCTGTATTATGTGGATCAAAGAAGTATCCTGTTAAGGATCCATTTGTTGAATTATTAAAAAGTTCATTAAACACATTCTTAAATGCATTTACATTCCCTGATAAGACTATGTATCCTTGTGCAAGCCAGAATGATAAAGATTTCAAGAATCTAATGAGTGTATATATGGATGCAGTATTTTATCCCCAAATCTATGCACATGAAGAAATCTTTATGCAAGAAGGATGGCATCATCATATTCTAGATGAGAATGAACCAGTCATTTATAATGGCGTTGTTTATAATGAAATGAAGGGTGCTTTTTCAGACCCACAACAAATTCTGTTTAGAAATCTAATGCATTCCTTATATCCTGATACTGCCTATGGATTTGAATCAGGTGGAGATCCTACATATATCCCAGATTTAACTTATGAAGAGTTTAAGGAATTTCATTCTAAATATTATCATCCAAGCAATTCCTATATTTTCTTATATGGTAATTGTGATATGGAAGAGCGTATGAACTGGTTAGATGAAGCATATCTATCTGAGTTTGATCATATTGATTTTGATACAACTCTTAAGTATCAAAAGGCATTTTCTAAGCCAATTTCTCAAACTGGTTATTATCCAGTAGCTAAGGAAGTACCTCTAGATAATAAGAGCTTCTTATCCTATAACGTTGCTTTCCCAACAACATTAGATCCAAAGCTTATGATTGCTACAACGACATTAGTAGACGTGTTATTAAATAATCCAGGGGCACCTTTAAAACAAGCTTTAATTGATGCAAATTTAGGTGCAGATGTTATGGCTGCATTTGATGATGGATTATTACAGCCTTTATTAGGAATTGTTGTAGTAAATGCAGATGAGAAAAGAGAACAAGAATTTATCAATTTAGTAGACTCTACATTAAAGGATATTCTTGCAAAAGGATTAGATCATGAGGCATTAAAGTCTCTAATCACCTTTGCAGAATTTAAAGTTCGTGAAGGTAAATTTAGTTATATGCCAAAGGGATTAGAAATCGAAATGAATTGTCTAAACTCTTGGCTATATGATGAGGACCAACCTTTCTCTAAGCTTGAAAACCTTAAATATTATCAAGAATTAAGAGAAGATATTGATCATGGCTATTTTGAAAAAATCATTACAAATTTAATTTTAAATAACCCTCATAAGAGCTATACTAAGCTATGCCCATCTTATACATGTGCAGAAGAAAAAGAAGCAGCTTTGACAGAAAAGCTTGCTAAGTTTAAGGCATCTTTATCTAAAGAAGAATTGCAAGCTTTAATTGAAAAGAATAAGGCATTAGCAGTTTATCAATCTACACCTTCTACACCAGAAGAGATTGCAACTCTACCTAAGCTAGAGTTAGAGGATTTAAATCCAAATCCTGAGAAATTAAATTGCGAAAAAATTAAGGGTAAATTTGATACCTTATTCTCAAATTACTATACAAATGGAATTGATTATGTAAATTATACCTTTGACTTAACAGGTATTGATGGAAAAACAATTCAATACGCTCAACTATTAAGTGATTTATTGAAGAATCTATCTACTGAAAAGACCTCTTATTTTGAAATTAATCAATTAGTTCAGAAGTATACTGGTGGATTAGCATTTAACGTAGCTCCATATAAAACAATGAACAGAGAGACAAAAGTTAACTTTAGTGTTTCCTTTAGTGCACTAGGGGAAAATGTAGATAAGGTTAGCAGCTTAGTTCAAGAAATCTTATTCAAAACAAACTTTAAGGATTATAAGAGATTGTATGAAAGAATGAATGAGCTAAATGCCGGATTAGAGATGAGTGTTGCTCAACGTGGACATGTAGTAAGCTTAATTCGTGCATCCTCATATTTCGATGAGGCAAGCTATTTAAATGATTCTATTAGTGGTATTGGTTATATTGACTTTGTACATGATTTATTTGTAAATTTTGAAGCAAAGAAAGAAGAGCTAAGTACAACACTAGAAGAATTAGTATTAAAGCTATTCAATCAAAAGAAATTTATCTTACGCTTCACAGGTAAGAAGGAAGCATTAGATAAAGCTCTACCTGTTGTAGATAAGTTCTATAATGCATTAGAGACAAAAGCTTATCGATTCAGTTCAGATTATAAACCTCATCTATTAAATGAAGGTATTAAAACACAATTTGATGTTAACTTTGTTGCAAAGGCTGGTAATTATAAAGCACCATTTAATGGAGCAATGCTTGTATTAAATAATTGCTTAAGCTTAGATTATTTATGGATGCAGGTACGTGTTCATGGCGGTGCTTATGGCTGTATGTTAAATACTCAAGCTACAGGTGGCATCGGATTTACATCTTATCGTGATCCTGAAATCGCTAGAACTAAGAAGGTTTATGAGGATGTTGTTTCTTATATTGAAAATCTAAATCCAAGTGAAGAGGACTTATTAAAATATAAGATTGGTGCTATCGGTGGATTAGATACAGTAATGCATGTAAGTGATAAAGGTAGAAAGGCTCAAAGTGATTATCTAGCTGGAAATACCTATGAGCTTCAATCTAAGATTCGTAAACAAGCATTAGAAGCTACTAAGAAGGATTTAACTAGTTTAGCCCCATTATTTAAAGAAGCTTTAGCTACAGATAGCTTATGTGTTATTGGTAATGCAAATAAAGTAGATGCAAATAAAGACTTATTTAAGGATGTTAGAAATTTAACAAAGTAAGAGAATTAGTTCGGCATAGTTAATCGCTATGCCGTTCTTTTCTATATAGCTTTTTGCATTTTATAGGTAAATATGATATACTCATATGTGAATGATATTAATTATCTTGGAGGTGGCAGAATGAAAATTACAGTGATAAATGGAACCGAAAAGCATGGTGTAACCTATAAGCTAAAAGAGGCTTTTCTAAATTATTTTAATGATTCTGAAATAACAGAATATTATCTTCCAAAGGATTGTCCATCTTTTTGTGTCGGATGTACAAGCTGTTTTGTGAATGGAGAAACTACTTGTAAAGATTTTTCTTACATAAATAAAATTGAGAAATCATTATTAGAGGCAGATTTAATTGTTATGACTTCCCCTGCATATGTTATGCATACCACAGGAGCAATGAAGGCAATGCTAGATCATTTTGGGTATCGCTGGATGCCGCATAGACCCGCTCCTGAGATGTTTGGTAAACGTGCTGTTGTTATTACACAATGTCTTGGTTCAGGAGCTAAACAAGCAGCAAATGATATAAAGCATAGCTTATCCTGGTGGGGCATATCAAAAATCGGTATCTTTAGTGCTTCACTTATGAGCGATATTATTTGGGATAAACTTTCTCAAAAGAAACGAAATCAACTTATAAAAAAGATAAACAAACTTGCTCATAAATTTGCAAAAATAAATTATAAAAAGAAAGCACATACAAAATTTGTTACAAAAATTAAATTTAAGTTAAGCCGTTTTATACAGAAAAAAGTATACAAAAGTGGTGTGGCAAGCCTGGATTGTAAATATTGGCAAGAACATGGCTGGCTGAATAAGAAACGTCCATGGAAGCATTATAAGAAGGAAAATGTATAGTCAATTTTGATTATTATGTAAAGGCGTATGTTATATTATAAGAAATTAGATTCTGTTGTGGGAACAATTACTATAGTGAGTAACGAAGAGTCTTTAATCGCTTTATGGATAGAAGGACAATCTGGAGAATCACACTTTGATTTACAACAAATGAAATATAAAGAAATTCCTATATTGATTCAAACAGAGAATTGGTTAAAACGATACTTTGATAAAGAAAAGCCATCTCTAAATGAACTGCCAATTCATTTAGAAGGAAGCCCATTTCAATTAGAGGTATGGAAGCTTTTATATGAAATCCCTTATGGTAAAACAACAACCTATAAAGCCCTGGCTTTAGAGATTGCAAAAAGAATGGGTAAAGAAAAAATGTCAGCTCAAGCAGTTGGCGGAGCTGTAGGAAGAAACCCAATTTCTATTATTATCCCTTGTCATCGTGTAATAGGAACAAATGGAAAGATGATAGGCTATAATGGGGGAATTTCCATTAAAGAAAAATTATTACAATTTGAACGAGATTTACAAAGCTTTTAAATTGAATTAATAATGGCTTTATGCTATAATAAATTATGGTAGCTAGAAGAAGTCTATAAGTAAGAACTCTACTTCTTATAGATGGCTAAGACAACTGAATGTAGTAGAGTGGTTTTCCTTGCTGGATAGCGTGATTGAAAATAGTGAGTACTATTGTACTTACAATTCAATCACGCTTTTTTCTTTAATAGTGAAATGGAAACAATTTGTTTAATTTATATTCCGTAAAAATAAGGAGGAGAATAGAAAATGGAAGATAAGACTTTTGAGATTTTAAAGTTTGTGGAGGATGATTTTTCACTAGATGTACGAGTAGATATTTCTCATGATACTGTTTGGTTAACTCAACGTGAGATGGCTGAGCTTTTCTTGGTGACTATTGATAATGTTGGAGTGCATATTAAAAATATCATTAAAGACAAGGAATTAGATTTATCAACTACCGAAGAATCCTCGGTAGTTCAAACTGAAGGTGGTAGACAGGTAAAAAGAACTATTAAATTATATAATTTGGATATGATTATTTCTGTTGGATACAGAGTGAAATCCGCTAGAGGGGTTGCTTTTAGAAGATGGGCAAATAAAGTACTTAAGGACTATTTGTTACAAGGATATTCAGTCAATCAAAAAAGAATTGAAGTTTTAAATAAAACCGTTGAAGTTCAAAATAGAATGTTGGCTTCTAGTTTGAACATAGAACAGAATGCATTAGTAAATGTCATCTTAGAATATACCAATGCACTAAATCTATTAGATGATTATGATCATCAATGCCTTGACAAACCCAAGGGGAGTGAAACACTCTATATTTTGAAATATAGCGAATGTAGAAAAATTATTGACTCTATGAAATTTAACATAGAATCTTCTGTTTTCGGTATAGAAAAAGAAGAAGGTAAAGTGGCTGGCATATTGGCAGCTGTCTATCAAAATGTTTTTGGACAAGAGGTATATCCTTCATTAGAGGAAAAGGCAGCTCATTTACTTTATTTCTTAGTAAAGGATCATCCATTTGTAGATGGTTGTAAACGAATAGCAGCTACCTTATTTTTAGAATTTTTGAATAGGAATAATTCATTAATGAAAAATGGAAAAATGATTATTTCAAATGACACCTTGGTTGCTATAACTATTTTAACTGCTCAATCTAATCCAGAAGAAAAAGAAGTTATAGTTAATTTGATAATGAATTTTTTAGTAAAGTAACATACGGCAAAAGAAATGGTTAAAGTTCTAAATCCACCTTATTTTTATTATAATACTATGAGGGGATATCGATGGATTATGCAATTATATTAGCTGCTGGAAAAGGGACAAGAATGCATATGTCTAAAGCTAAGGGTATGATACCTATTTTAGGCAAGCCAATGATAGAATATATTTTAGATGTACTTTTTAAATCTTCATTAAAAAGAATCATATGTGTTTTAGGAAATCAGTATTCTGATTTTAATTTGCCTTCTTGTGTGGATATTGTTTTACAAAGGGAACAATTAGGAACAGCTGATGCAGTTAAAACTGCATTACCAAGACTGAAAGATACTGATGGAGATATCTTAATCTTGCCTGGAGATGCTCCTTTTATAACAAGTAAAACAATAGAGGATTTTATTCATTTTCATAAAAGTAATGATAATCTTCTAACTTTAGGTACAATTCGATTAGATTCGCCATTTGGATATGGTAGAGTAGTTAGAGAACAAAATCAAATTGTTCGCATTGTAGAAGAAAAGGATGCTAGCGAAGAAGAAAAACGAATTGACGAAGTTTACAGTGGGTTTATGTGTGTGAACACAAAGATTTTAATAAATTCTATTCCCCAAGTAGATAACCTTAATGCACAAAAAGAGTATTATTTAACAGACCTTGTTGAGATAATATCCAAAATTGGTAAAGTATCTTCTTATGAAATAAAAGATTGCTTTGAAGCGAAAGGGATAAATGATTTATATAGTTTAAGTTTAGTCGAACAGGAACTACAAAAGCGTATTTTAAAAAAGCATATGCTAAATGGGGTATATATTGAGAATGCAAATACTGTTACAATAGGACCAGATGTTTCCTTTTTAGGAGAGGCAATGATTTATTCAGGAACTAAAGTTTTAGGACATTCAACGATTTATTCTAAGGTTGTTTTAGGTCCTAATACAGAAATCAAAAATGCTGTAGTCTATGATAATGCAAAAATATCACATAGTGTGGTTTTGGATTCTTGTATCGGTAAAGAGTCAACTATTGGACCATTTGCACACATTAGAAATAATTCTTACATCGGAGAAGCAAATCGTATTGGAAATTTTGTTGAGTTTAAAAATACAACTACTGGATATAAAACCTATGCAAGTCATTTATCTTATGTTGGAGATACCAATTGTGGAAGTGGTGTGAATTTTGGCTGTGGAACTATTACAGTAAACTATGATGGAAAAAAGAAGTATACAACCACAATTGGAGATAATGTATTTATCGGATGTAATTCCAATTTGATTGCTCCTATACAGATTGGAAGTAATAGCTATATTGCTGCTGGCTCTACAATTGTTGATGATTTATATGATGGAGATTTTGCAATTGCAAGATCTCCTCAAACTACAAAAACCTCCTATGCAGAAAAATATAATTACAAGAGAGTGGATAAAAATTGAAATATTTTGGTACAGATGGAATAAGAGGTATTCCAAATCAGAAATTAAGCTTAGAATTAATACAGTCTATTGGTAAAGCTTTAGTCACTTTAAATAATTCTAATGTCATTGTAGGAACTGATACAAGAGAATCAAAAGATATGCTTGCATATGCTTTGATTGCAGGAGCCTTATCTCAAGGCTTAAATGTAGAATATGTAGAGGTGATACCAACACCAGGGTTAATCTATTTATCTAAACTCAAAAAAGCTATAGGTGTTATGATAACTGCTTCTCATAATCCTTATGTTTATAATGGAATAAAAATTATAAATGAGGGAAACAAACTCAGTAAAGAGGAAGAAGAACGGATAGAATTATTTATTGATCATCCCTCAGTATTATCTTTTAAGAAGATTGGTATATATTCTTCTAGTAAATCTCTTTTAAAGGAATATCATAAAAAATTATTTCAATATATATTTCCAACGAATATGAAGATTGCTATAGATTGTGCAAATGGTGCTACCTATAAAACGGCTCCACTTATCTTTAATTTGATTACAAATTCCTTAGTTGTAATACATCATCATCCCAATGGATGTAATATTAACGAGAATTGTGGTTCTACCCATTTAGAAAGCTTATCTAAAACTGTTGTAGAAGAAAAATGTGATTTAGGTTTTGCATTTGATGGCGATGGGGATCGAATTCTATGTGTGGATAAAAATGGAATACCAGTGGATGGAGATCTTTTAATTTATATTTTTTCTTGCTACTTAAAGGATAGAGGTTTATTAAAAAACAATAAGGTTGCATTAAGTATCATGAGTAATCTTGGAATCATTCAAGCCTTACGAAAAAAAGATATTGAAGTTGTGGAAACACCGGTAGGAGATAAATATATCGTTCAAGCAATTAAAAATAATAATCTTTCTATTGGTGGAGAAAATAGTGGTCATATTGTGTTTCCAGAATTTACTGCCACAGGAGATGGTATTTTAATCGCAATGAAGCTTGTTCAAGTGTTAGAAGAGACACACACCACTTTAGAGGATTGGCTTAAGGATATAGTTCTTTATCCGGATGTTTTAGAAAACGTAGTTGTGCAAAACAAAAAAAATGTAATGGGGATACCATTACAAAAAGAAATTGAAACAATAAAAGAAGAACTTCATTATGATTGTAAAATCATTGTGCGACCATCCGGGACAGAAGATTTTATTCGTTTAAGTGTTATGGCCAAGACAAAAGAATTAGTAGAAAAGTATAAGAATAAACTTTTAAGTTTTATTCAGACTCTAGATGTCTAGCAACAGAACTTCTTTCTATAATCTCTCCACTGATAACAAGTCTTTGACTTGAACGATTCATCAAAATACTTGTAAGTAAGGTAAATGCCTTTTCACCAATCAGATCTAAGTCCTGTTTAACAGTAGTTAAAGAAGGTTTGATATATTTTGCAACCTCAAGATCATCATAACCAGTTACAGAAATATCTTTTGGAACTTGTACACCTTCTGCCTCTAACCCGCGGATTAATCCAATGGCCATTAAGTCACTTGCACAAATAATGGCTGTAACATCAGTGGTCATAAAGTATTTTGCAGCTTCAAATCCACTATTTTCAGTAAAGTTGCCATAATAGACATATTTCGGATTATATTCAATATCATTCATTGTTTGACCAATGATGTATCCTGCAAAGCGCTCATTACTAACAAAAGAATTTTTATCTCCGTGAATAAATCCTATCTTCGTATGATTATTTTGTTTTAAAAGCTCTACTAATTTTGCTATTGTATTAATATTTTCATTGTGAATAGTTGCCACCATATCTGCAACCATAATATTATCATAAAGCACAGTTGGATACACTGTGTTTTTTAGTTCTGTTAAAAGTGGGCTTTTATAGTTTAGGCCTGCAATAAATGCACCATCAAAATTGTTTTGCTTCATGAAATCGTTATAAGAAGTAACAATACTTTTAATATCGACTTGAATAACTTCAAAATTATTATTTCGAGCGTAATTAGAAAAAGATAATCCTAATGGCATAATAATGTTAGAT
>JAIDMV010000314.1 GCA_029050385.1 Anaeroplasmataceae bacterium
ATGCTGGACGATTTGAATATTATTTTCATCTATTCCAAAAAAAGATTTTACCTCTTGTAGCTTCTAAAAAGAAAATAGAAAAATTTATGAATATCAGTTCTTTAGGAGAACAAAAAAAATATTATAATAAGTATATAAATAATTTTCGTTTTAAACTTTTATTCCGTATCTTTTTTTCTAAGCATTTAATGTCTAAGTTGGGTAGAGATAAAACGTATTTCAATTATGCAAAAGGTTCTTTAGCAAAAATACTAAAAGAAAGAGTGGATTTAGGTATTTATCATAATTTGAATTCCTCTAATCCATATCTTCAGTATGCAATGCTAGGAGAGTTTAAGGAGCTTCCTTATTATGCCAAAGAAGATGTATTTCATAAGATTAAGAAAAATATTGATCATATAAAAGTGTTATGTACAGATTTTGAAGATATAATTCAAAATGAAGGGAATTTTGATTTTATGAATCTTTCAGATATATTTGAATATATGCCCGAAGACATTTCTCGCTTTGAAAAACTTATTCAAAAATCTTGTAATAAAAATGCTAGAATTGCTTTTTGGAATATGATGAATCCAAGATATTTAAAAGGTTTTAGAAGAATCAATGCAAAAGAGGATTTAAAAGAAGATCTTGCAATGTATTATCAGGATTTTATTGTATATGAGGTGCAATATGATTGAGCATTTTTCAAAAGAAATAAAACCAGCTATAAAATATATAAAGCATCATAAAATTGTTAGTAAAAGTTTTAAAGATTTTTATACAGATATCTATAAAATGATAAGTCTATTTCAAAAAAGAAAACTAAAGCCAAAAGATAAGGTTGGCTTATTGGTATTGCCATATTCTTATGATTTTTATGTTGTTATGTTTGCAAGTTTTTTATATCAATTAAATCTAGTCGTATTTGATTCTTATAAGAAAAAACATTTAAAAGAATTAATAGAAATGGAAGAGGTTCTCTATTGTTTTGTTGATAGAAAAACAAAATGGATGAGTCGTTTTATACTTCCAAAGTGTAAGAAAATAGATATCACCTTATTTGTAAAATATCAGTCTAAATATAATTTAGAGATGAATGCTTTCTCTGATTCTATTATTTTAACAACCTTTACATCTGGAACTACAGGAAGACCTAAAGCTATCTATAGAACTATAGAATTTTTGTTAGGTCAGGCAAAAGAAATTCAAAATGAGATGGATTTACAAGATGTATCCTCTATCTTTGGCGGATTACCTATTTATAATATCTTATCGTTATATTTACTAAAAACTACTTGTATCTCCAAACATATTCGTAGTATTCAAGAATTCCAACCTGACTGTGTGTTAACCAATATTCAAAAAATACTTTTAGAAAAAAGAAGTTATCCTATGATTCAAAAGGTTATGCTAGGTGGAGCCATTTTGTATTCATGGGAAGTAAGCAAGATAAAAAGTGTATTTCCAAATGCTGAGATAGCCTATATCTATGGAGCTAGTGAGGGAGCTATAATTTATAAGACAGATCTGGATTTTTATCAAAATAATCTTTTTACATTTGATAGGAAATCTAAAGAAATAAACGTAATGATTTCTAATCCGAATGAAGAAGGAATTGGAGAAATTGTAATTAAGGGAGATAAGGTCAACACAGCCAATCATATGCATTATACAGGTGATTTGGGGAAGCTTGAGAATAACAAATTAATTCTATATGGAAGAAAGAAATATTCCTCTTTAGAACAAGGCTATTATAATTATGTTTTTGATGAAGAGCTTCGCAAGGAGAATCAGTGTTTATCTTTTAGTTTTTATTATAACAACCAAATTTATGTTGTCTATAATGGAAAAATAAAGAATAAAAAAGAAGGGATAAAATATATCTATATGAGAAAGCTTCCTATGGACTTAAAACACAAAACAAAACTGAACTATAAGGAATGTATAGATAGATTAGTAAAGGTATGAAATCAAAAGTTTAAGCATAGTATTAATAGGTGATACTATGCTTTTTTATTTGGTTGGAATTAAAGGATCTGCCTTAAGTGCTCTTGCAAAAATACTTTCCAAGCAAGGACATATTGTAAGAGGTGTTGACGTAGAAGAAGAGTTTTATACCATGAACTCTAGATATCCTATGCGTATAGAAAGTTTTTCTAATATGATATTAAAGAAGTGCTATTTTTATATAATAGGAAATGCATTCCTAAAGCATAGTGTTACAAAATACATTCAAAATATGAGATACAAACTTATGACATATCCCCAATTTTTGAATTTCTATTTTAAGGATAAAAAATGGATTTCTATTAGTGGAACATCAGGAAAAACGACAACTACAAAGATGATTTCTACATTACTTCCTAATACAACAAGTCTAATTGGTGACGGGTCATATTCTTTTGGGAAGAGTGATTATTTCATATTAGAATCTTGTGAATATCGTAATACATTTTTAAATTATCATCCCTATATCTCTTTAGTTTTAAATGTAAATTATGATCATATTGATTTCTTTAAAACAAAAGAGGATTATGAAAAATCTTTTGTTCAATTTGTAAAGCAAAGTAAAATTTGTATTATTAACGGAGATGAATTTTCTTATCGTGCTGATAATGTTATTACCTATGGTAGAAATG
>JAIDMV010000315.1 GCA_029050385.1 Anaeroplasmataceae bacterium
GGAGGAGCAGGAGTTGGGATACTTTCCTCCTCTTCTCTTTCCTCAAATGCATAGGAATCATCCATACTTTCTTCATTAGAATCATCTACCCAAGAATCCTGTGGTTCTTCGTCCTCTAACAAATCCTCTTCAAAACTTACGGGTTCATTTTGTTCTTCCTCTGGAATATCTTCTTCAAAGCTTAGAGGCTTTTCTAAAGTCTCTTCTTGAAGTACTTCTTCTGGTTCCTCTTCTAGAAAGCTTTCTTCAAAATTTGCAGGATCTTCAGCTGATTCTTCTGGAAGATTTTCACTTGGGAAATCCTGTGGTTCCTGAAGTGGTTCTTCTTGTTCCTCTTCTAGAAAATTTTCTTCAAAGCTTACAGGCTCTTCTGTTGGTTCTTCTAAATGATCTTCACTTGGGAAATCCTGTGGTTCCTGAAGTGGCGCTTCTGGTTCCTCTTCTAGAAAGTTTTCTTCAATGCTTTCAAACTCTTCAGTTGGCTCTTCTAAAACCTCTTCACTTGGAAAATCAGAAATTTCCTGAGGGTCATTTTCTTGAACTGGCTCTTCTTGTGATTCTTCTAAATCCATTGTATCCTTAGATTCTTCCATAGGCAAATCCCATAGATTGAATGCAGGCTTTGGAGTTTCCGTTTTCCTTGAAGGTTGAACTGATTTTACAGATGTTTGAAATGAAAATTCATCTTCTGGGGATTCCTCTTTAGATTCTTTTTGAAATTCTGTAGCAAGAATTTTATCTAACTCATCTAAAATATTATCTTGTTTCTTAGATGACATTAATGGCTTTTCGTTTTCTGCACCATCATCAAGATTAAATAAAGTTTGACGTTCTTCTATCAAATAGTCTCCTGAAACAATATCATCTGGTTTGGATGGTTTTGGTAACCATAGAGCCTCTGGCTTAGTTAAGCCATCTATTTGAATACTTCTACCTGTATCTGAAACATTATATTTTAAAGAACGAGCTTCTATGCCATCATTTCCATTAAGGTAACGCACATCTACTCTGACATTCTCTCTAAATTGATTTGGAGTCATCTTAGCAGCATCTACTAAATAGATTGGATTCGTCTTTACTGGCTTAATCATTGTTGAACCAGCTCTAGCACGTCTAGTAATAACAATATCTGTTACACGCATTCTTTTTAGTGTATAACGTGTTGATAACAATAAGAAATCATCTTCTTTATTAGCATAGAACGCAGAGACAACAGTATCCTTTGGTCTAAGATTAATGGCTTTTACACCACCGGCATTACAGCCATATAAGGAAATCTCACTTGCTCTAAAGCGTAATCCTTCACAGTTCTTTGTAAAGACTAATATCTCTAATGGATTATCAATGATATCCGCTGAAACAAGTGTATCATCTCCACTTAATTTCATTGCACGAACTGGCTTTGTATAACGGTTGACATTAAATTCAGATAGCAAGGTTTGCTTCATTGCGCCCTTTGCAGTACAAAGTAATACAGTTTCTCCTGTATTAAACTTAGAAACTACAAAACAGCGGATAAGCTTCTCCTTAGGAGCTATAGCTACTACACTATTGATATAAGTACCTACATCTTTAAACTTACACTCTGCAATTTTATGTACAGGTAAATAGATAAAATTACCTAAAGACGTAAAGATAAGTAAAGTATCTAATGTAGAAACCTCACCTAAATATAGGACAGCATCATTTTCCTTAAGACCATTAGATTTTGCAGCATTGAATGCCTTTATTGAAGCACGTTTCATATAACCATCACGGGAAATAGAAATCATTACCTGTTCTTTTGAAATCAAATCTGCTTCATCAAATTTAATTGTAGTTGATGCTTCCTTATCAATTTCTGTTCTACGCTCTACTGTTACTGCCTTACCAACTTCTGCTAACTCTTTTATAATGACTTTAACAAGTTCACGTTCAGAGCTTAAGATTCTTTCATAAATCTCAATATTTTCATGAAGCTCTTTATCCTCTTCCATTAAGATGGTAATATCCTGATTAGATAGCTTATATAATTGCATCATTACGATAGCTTCTGCTTGTTCTTCGGTGAAACTGAACTGAGCCATCAAATTTTGTTTAGAATCTGCTTTGTTTTTACTAGCACGGATTGTCTTGATGACTTCATCTAACACAGAAATCATCTTCACTAAACCTTCTACAATATGTAATCTTTTACGAGCCTTAATTAAATCAAAATTCGTGCGATTTGTAACAACCTCTTTGTAATGATTGATATAAGCATCTAAAATAGGAATTACACCTAAACGCATTGGTCTACGTTCACAAATAGATACCATATTATAGTTAATAGAAACCTGTAAATCTGTATTTTTAAATAGATATGCCATTATGGCAGAAACATTTGCATTTTTCTTTAAATCGATTGCAATTCTTAAACCATCTCGACCTGATTCATCTCTTACCTCTGCAACATCAGGAATTTTTCCATCCATGCGGAGCTGTTCAATCTTTTCTACTGTTTTAGATTTTATGGTATCATATGGAATCTCTGTGATAACAACACGTTTGGAACCATTCCCCATATCTTCCAAAGTATATTTTGAACGAACAATAACTGCACCTGCACCAGTAAGAAAAGCTTCTCTTATGCCTTCCGTACCAAGGATAATACCTCCTGTAGGGAAGTCTGGTCCTGGCATAATCTCTAACAAATCATCAAGCGTCATTTGAGGATTTTGTAATCTTGCAATAGTAGCATTGATAACTTCATTAAAGTTATGTGTAGGAATATAGGTAGCATAACCTGAAGAAATACCCATACATCCATTCACTAAAAGGTTAGGGAATTTCGCTGGTAAAACTGTTGGTTCTACTTCTTCCTCATCAAAGTTAGGAATGAAAGGAACTGTATTCTTATCAATATCCTTTAACAAGAATTCAGCATTCTTACTCATACGCGCTTCTGTATAACGCATAGCAGCTGGACCATCACCATCCATACTACCATTGTTACCATGCATGTCAATTAAAGAAACACCCATTTTCCAGCTTTGACTCATACGCACCAAGGCTTCATAAATAGAGGAATCGCCATGAGGATGGTATTTACCCATTACCTCACCTGTGATACGGGCTGACTTTTTATATGGAGCATTTGCCGTAATCTTTAGTTCATTCATCGCATATAAAATACGTCTTTGAACTGGCTTTAAACCATCTCTAATATCTGGAATAGCACGCTCTTGAATAATGTATTTAGAATATCTACCAAAGCGGTCTCCAACAACGTCTTCTAATTTAGATTCTTGGAAGGTTTCTGCCAGAAATTTATCTAATTTATCTTTAATATTCTTAGCCATAATACCCTCCTATACTTCCTCTAATGTGAACTGAACATGGTTTTCCAACCAATCTCTACGACGCATTGCATCATTTCCCATTAAGATATCAATTTCAGCCTCTGCTTCAGTCAAATCCTCTAGTTTTACCTGAATTAAGCTTCTTGTTTCAGGATTCATAGTCGTATCCCAAAGCTGTTCTGCATTCATTTCACCTAGACCTTTATAACGCTGAACTAAGGTTTGTGTATTACATTTAGATAGGATTTGATCCTTTTCTTCATTTGTCCAAGCATAGATAATCTCTTCTTTTTTACCACGCTTTGTTATTTTAAATAGTGGAGGACAAGCGATATAAACTCTTCCATCTTCTATTAAAGGACGCATATATCTAAAGAAGAATGTTAAAAGAAGTACCTGAATGTGGGCACCATCATCATCAGCATCGGTCATGATGATAATCTTTTTATAGTTACATTTTTTCAAATCAAAGTCACTACCATAATCAGCACCTATTGTGTAGATCATCGTTGCAATTTCTTCATTTTTTAGTACTGCGTCTGCAGAAGCACGTTCTGTATTTAATACCTTACCACGTAAAGGTAAGATAGCTTGATATCTACGATCACGGCCTTGTTTTGCAGAGCCACCAGCTGAATCTCCCTCTACCAAATAAAGTTCATTGATTTCTTTATTCTTTTCACTTGTAGGAGCTAATTTAGTAGAAAGGTTCATTTCTTTCTTATCTTTTTTATCTAAACGAGCTTGATTTCTTGCCTTACGAGCTTCCTCTCTAGCCTCTGCTTCTTTTATTGCCTTTTTAACGATTGCCTCAGATAAACTCTTATTCTCAATCAAATAGAAAGATAGCTTGTCATAAAGAACTGTATCTACTGCTGTTTTAGCTAAAGGTGTTCCAAGCTTTCCTTTTGTCTGTCCTTCAAATTCAAGCAAATTTTCCGTAATTCTTACAGACACAACAGCGGTCATACCTGCACGAATATCTGTTCCATCCAAAGCTTGAATTTTACCTAGTAAATTAAACTTTTTTGCATAGTCATTAAAGGCTCTTGTTAAAGCAGACTTAAAGCCTGTTTCATGAGAACCACCATCAGAAGTACGTACATTATTAACAAATGATACAATTGTTTCACTATAGGTATCTACAAACTGTAATGCAACTTCAACCTCTATCGTCTCATAAACGCCCTCAAAATAAGCAACAGGATGAGCTGGATGCTTATTTGCATCTAAGAAAGTTACATATTCAGAAATACCATTTTCATACATAAATGTATCTGATTTACCACTTCTTTTATCGATTAAAACCATTTTAAGATTTTTAATTAAAAATGCACTCTCTCTCAATCTAGTTTTAATTGTGTCATAATTATATAACGTTGTTGAAAATACTTCAGGATCTGGTTTAAAGGTTACTGTAGTACCTGTCTTTTTAGTATCCCCTAAAATCTCTAATGGTCCAACCTTAGAGCCACCCTTTTCAAAACGCATTCTATGAATTTTTCCCTCACGCATAGAAGTAACTTCCATAAATGTAGATAGTGCATTTACTACTGAACCACCTACACCATGTAGACCACCTGAGGTTTTATATCCGTTACCACCAAATTTACCACCGGCATTTAGCTTTGTATAAATAATTTCCATTGTATTTTTTCCGGTTGCATGCTTGCCACAAGGAACACCACGTCCTTGGTCAGAAACCGTGATGGAGTTATCATGATTAATTGTTAAAACAATTTCTCTACCATATCCAGATAATGCTTCATCTATTGCATTATCCACTATTTCCCAAACTAAATGGTGTAGTCCACGTTCATCCGTGGAACCAATATACATACCAGGACGCTTACGAACATGTTCTAGACCTTCTAGAACGGTTATGGAATCGTCATTGTAAGTATTAGCTGCCATTAAAATCACCCTTTTTTCATTATTATAT
>JAIDMV010000316.1 GCA_029050385.1 Anaeroplasmataceae bacterium
GGAGCCTTATGTGCACCAAATCTTTGTAATCTAATTTTTACCATGATAAATACACTCCTTCTTATTCATAATCTATTAAGCATTATACCACAAATAAATAAGGTGTCAAGCATTTTTTCTTGACACCTTTAAAAATAATTTAATTTGAATTTGTTTGACACACTTTTTTTCAAATCATTGATATCCTGATTTAATTTTTCTTGTATCTTAGTTTCAAGTTCTTTATATTCCTTAACTAGACTTTCGCTAAAAAGTTTTGTTTTTGTTTCTAAAAATCTTTTTTTATATTCTTCTAAATCGGGATGATATTTCTCATATTCCTTCGCCTCTAAATACTTTGCCTCTGCCGTTTTAAAAGCCATGATTTTACCACTTAAGGTTCTCTTAATTTCTTCCTTAACTTCTAATAATCTTTGAAAATCAGGACTATTTATCACCTTATCTGCATAGTCCTCTGCTAAATCATATATATCTTTCATCATAACCTCCTATGAGATCAAACTAGATAAAGAATAGAGTAATTGAAACCTGTTCTTAAAATTTTCAAGCTTATCTGTTGGTCTAATTTTTAAACTGGTTTGAGCTTCTTTTAAAAAGTCCTTAAAATAAGCTGGTTCATAATATAATATTTTATACCATTTTGGGTGATATCGCAAGTACATCAGTAAATCTAAATGCTGATAAAGGTAACTCATATAATCCATTAATACCACTCATCAAATCGTTTATCAAATAAAGGGTCTCCTGTAGACTTCTTAGCTAATGCAGAGCCTGCAGCTGCACCACCTATACCGCCAAATAGTTCTAATACCTTTTGAATGCTTGTAACAGTTTTTGTCACCTGATCAGGATCAATCTTCTTTACATACCCCACAACAGTTTTTATTAAGTCTTCTGTAGATGAGGAGCTTTTAGTTTCTTTTTTGGTTTCTTCCTTTTTCTCTTCTTTTTCCTCTTCTGGAAAAGCAGATTCTCCTAATATACAATAGTCCTCATAAAGTTCTTGCCATGTTTTCTGTTTACTTTGTACCATTCCTTTTAACAAAGGATGTCTTTTTACAAATTCTTTAAATTCATCAAGTTTCGCACTCATAGTCAACACCCTACTTTATTTTATGCATAATTTGTAGGTTTGTTTAAAAATTTTTAAAAGAATGTAATAACTTCCCATCAATAAAATAGAATACGCTATAATACTATAATATGCAGGATAATGGTTTAAAAAAAAGCATACTCTGAAGACAACCACAAAAAATATACTGATAAATGTTGTAAGAATGGCTAAGAGTAAATCTCTTATATTCTTCAAGAAAAGACAAATTCCTTCTCTATGTAAAACAAAATAGGCTGCAAGAATACAAATGCTGATTGCTAATATTGTTGCATATATGGCCCCCAAGTATCCAAGCTTAGGAACTAAAACTAAATTTAAAATGTATTTAGCAAGTGCACTTATAATAGTTGCAATGATAATGTAATGTGCTTTAGGTAACCCTAAAGATATTCCAATCAAAACCTTATGCAAACCAAAGAAAATGATTAAAATAGAGATATGATATAAAATTACAGCACCATTTTCTTGTTTATAAAATAAATTATAGATGTCACTAGCAAAATACCTTATCAAAATCATAAATGGAATTAAGATAAAAATAATCAAACTAGAACACTTTTCTGCAATTCTTTTGGCCTCTTCGATTCTATCTTCTTGAAACATATAATTAATTTTGGGATTTAATACACCACCTAAGGCTTGAGCGATTACAATCGGGAAAAAGATCAATCGTATTGTTTCATACATATAGGCTGTATAATATCCTTCTACTGGAAGTAATACAGGTAGACTAACAGAATCTATAAACTGATAGATTGTAAAAAACATTGTTGCAATTCCAAAAGGAATACAAGTTTTTAATAGCAAAGGAACAGAGGAAAACTTCTCATGTTTTTTCTTAAAGTAAGGAAATACAAAATAAAGTAATAATAAGAAACTTGCTACATAACCAATTAAGTATATTATAAACACAGAAAACACCAAAGCCGTATTATGTACATATTTAGCTAAAACTATATATAACAAAAGTTTTACCACATTCTCTAATATAATAGAAATACAGGATGGGTACATAATAAAATGTCCCTGCAAAAAGCCTTTAAAAAAATGAATTAATGGCAAGAAAAACAAGGATAAGGATGCCATTAGAAGATTTGTTCTTACGGTTTCAAATGTCTCTTCTGTATAGCCTTCAAATAAAGAAACAGATAAAATTTGTCTGCTAAAAAATAACATAAAAAGAAAAAAGAAAATACCTGCCAGTACACAATAAAAAGTACCTCTTCTAAGTAAATGATTTACTTTTTCTTCATCTTTTTCTCCAAGTAATTTAGAAACCAACTTGGAGGTTCCTGGGATTAATCCAAAGCACGCTAAATCTGCAAACAAGGAAAAAGGTACATATGCAAAGGCATACATAGACATAGCATCTTTTCCTAAATCATTGGCGAATCGAAACAAAAAAACAAGCGACAATACTTTTGCTGCCACCTGCCCTACACCTAATATCAGTGCCTGTAACAATGTCTTATCCTTCATCCCTATCACCTTTATTTTAGTATTTTCATAAAT
>JAIDMV010000317.1 GCA_029050385.1 Anaeroplasmataceae bacterium
GAGGAGTATATAGTGAACAATTCAAAGAATATTCCCCAGAAGAAATAATTTCTCATTCCTTTTTCATGGAACAACCAAATCTCTTTTATGAATTCTATGGAAGCAAAATGGTTTTTCCTAATGCCAAACCCAATTTAGCACATCTGTATTTTGCAAAATTGCCAAATGTTTCAGCTGTGGTAACACAAAACATTGATGGACTACATCAGGAAGCAGGAAGCAAAATCGTATATGAGCTTCATGGAAGTGTTTTGAGAAACTATTGTATGAAATGCCACAAATTCTATGATGTAAAAGATATTGATGTCCACAAGCCTTCCTATTGTAGTTGTGGAGGAATGATTAAACCAGATGTGGTTTTGTATGAAGAACCATTAGATAGCAAGGTAGTCTATCCAGCCATAGATGCGATTGCAGAAGCTGATACAATGATTGTAGTTGGGACATCTTTAGTGGTATATCCTGCTGCATCCTACTTGCAGTTTTTTAGAGGCAAGCATTTAATTTTGATCAATAAGTCGACAACCTCCTATGATTCTAAGGCTGAATTGGTATTTAATGAAGATGTAATAGAAGTTGTGAAAAAGCTAGAAGAAAAAAGGGATTGAATGCAACTCTTCTAAAACTTATAAACATAAAAAGGACTGTTAGAAACTTTTAGTTTTTAACAGTCTCTTTTTTTTACAAGAGATTCTTCCTATGTTGATATAGGAATGAATATCCCTTCGCTAGAATTACTCCTCGCAGAGTCTAAGCCTGTAACATTTTCCTTTTAAATTTTTTCAACAAAATATGTAAATAAAACTTGACACATTGTTTTTTATGAAATATAATGAAGGTGTAAATAAAACTTTACACTATAGAATTTTAAAAGGAGTAAAACTATGAACAAAGAAGAGATTTTGGAAAAGGCAAAAAAGAAACATCCTGTCGGGGAAATGGAAGAAAAGAAAATTAGCAAATCCATTTGGATTGCTTTAATTGTAACAATAGTTATGGCAGTGGCACTTTTAATAGCAGAGGGCTGTCTTGGCCATTTTTCCGCTATATTTGCAATTGCTGCTATTTGTTTTACATGGGCAAGTGTATTTTATTTTTGTCAGTATTTTGTTGCCAAAAGACCTTGGCAAGTGCTTATTGGAGCTGTACTTGAGGGGCTTGGGGGAATAACAATGATTATACTCTATATTTTATTAAATTTAGGAATGCTCTTTTAAAAGCTTGGATGATTTGATATGCGCGAAAAATTAAAACTTCAAAATAATCTAAAAGAAACTAGAATATCTCATGGCTATTCACAGGAAAAGCTTGCAGAACTGGTTGGCACTACACGCCAAACCATAATTGCAATAGAAAAGCAAATCTTTAACCCTACCGCAAAACTTGCGTTGTTATTATGTATTGCGCTGGAGTGTAAATTTGAAGATTTGTTTTATTTCTAGAAATTTGTAAGGTAAAGAAAAAGGGTTGTTAGAAACTTTTTTAGTTTCTCAACAGCCCTTTTTCTTTTTACTTATAGTAGGCGATTTTGTAGAAGTAAGGATAGTTTGCCATAACTTCACTTAACTTTGCTTTTGTAGAAGCTGGATCATTAACGATGAAGCTACTTGCTGAAAGTGAGTTAGTTCCAGTGAAACCTACAACTAAAACCCAATGTTGTCCACCATTTGCTGTCTTTAAACCAATCAAAACAGGTTGATTATTTTTTAGCTTAATATAGATTGTGGTTAAGTAGTCACTAGCAGTTGAAGTAGTATAGTTGCTTGGCCAGTATAGTGAGCCATCTGCGGTATAGCTTGAACTATTTCTTATAGTTGCTGGAGTTTTTTCAAGTCCTGTACGATAGCTTTCACTCATAGCCATACATGTGGTTAAGCAACCAATTTCTCTAATGGTTTGTCCTCTTGAACCAAGAGTTAGATTTGCCCATCTAGAATCATATTGTTTATAACTTACCACGGATAAGGAAACAGCACTATAGGTAGTGTTACTAACCAAATATGAATTGGATACGTATCCTATTTTATTTCCTTCAAATAATACCTTGGAAAAAGCTCCACTGTTGGCTAATACAATAACGTAATCATTATGTTTAACCTTTTCAAATTGTGTATAAGAAGTGGAAGGACCAGTACGAACGTTTAGATTTGAACCATCCCCTGTATCTACTCGTTTGACGTTGCTAGATAGAATGGTAACATAGTCCTTATGTACATAGCCATAAGTGTTTTCTAAATATTCTACATAATAAAAGTTTCCTTTTTCACTTAGGATTGTAAGATAAGAATTATCTTTAACCTTTCCTATTATAGTAGATGAAGTCGAGTTACTTGCTCGAACATTAAGATTTGTTCCATTTGTTTCTACAATACCTGCCCTACTAGATGCGGTAGCAGCATTAGCCTTTGGGAATATATTTAGACTAAATAAAGCTATCAGCGCTCCTAGAAATATAAGTATTTTTTTCATTATATCTACCTCCACTACCATTATAAAGAAAATACCAACCCCTTGGGCTGGTAATATTTAGCAGTGGTTATAAAACGAGATAGGACAATGCGTCTGAGATTTTCAATTTCCAAGCGACTTCGCTATGCTCTTTATTATCATCCATATGAATAATGGCATTCGGAAAAATTTCTTTTAAAAGTTCTGTATTTTTTGAGCAGGTACCATTTTCTTCCGCTTTTCCTGAATAAATGTAGCATAAGTTATTCTCTGGTATGGATAAAGCTTTTACGGCATCCAGATTTACAACAGGTGATAGAAGAATCATGCCTTTGAAAATATCACTTTGATTTAAAGCAATAGCTGTATAGCATGCTTTTGAACATCCAAAAGAATAAATGTAGTTATTCATACGATATCTTCCTGATAAATAAGGATGAATTGCTGAAACAATAAAATCAGCTAATGTCTTTGATTCATATTCCTCATCTCTTCGTTCAGGGTTACTTGCAGCTGCAATTCCTACATAGATAGCTTCTTTTCCTTCAAAGGATAAATCTTCAATAATATGATCTAAGCCTAAAGATACCCCTCTATAAGAATCCTCATCCTTATATAGATTTTGACCATCTAAAAAATAGATTACAGGATAATATCTTGAGGTATTATTATACTCCTTTGGTAAGGCTATGGATATTCGAATGGCACGATTTAAGGGAAAACAGTTTATTTTGAATCCTTCTAGCATAAAACATCACCTACTACCATTATACTTTATTTTTCGCGTTTTTAAAGAAAATAAAAATATTTGGCAAACAGCTATTGACAGTGCCAAAATATAAGTATATAATTAGGTATGTAATTTGAAACGGAGGACAATATATGAAAGAAAAAATGGAGTTTAAGACAGAAACTAAACGTTTGTTAGATATGATGATTAATTCTATCTATACGCATAAAGAAATTTTTTTAAGAGAGTTAATCTCTAACGCAAGTGACGCAATTGATAAGAGACATTATTTGTCTTTAACGGATTCTACTAAAGCTGCTGATGCCTATGAAATTTTAGTAGAAGCAGATAAAGAAACGCGTACTTTAACCATTACAGATAATGGTATTGGTATGACAAAGGCTGATTTGGTTGACCATTTAGGAACAATTGCAAAATCAGGAAGTAAAGAATTTTTGGAAAAGATTGCTAATGAAAAGACTCCTGATGTAGATATTATTGGTCAGTTTGGTGTTGGATTTTATTCTGCATTTATGGTGGCAAAGGAAATAACAGTTTATACAAAATCTGTAGAGGATGGTACAGCCCATGTATTTACTTCCCTAGGACTGGATTCTTATGATATTGATGAATGTGATAAGAAGGACTTTGGTACGCAGATTGTCATTTCTTTAAGAGAAAATACGGAAGATATTAATTATGATGAATATTTGGATGAATATCAGATTAAGGAATTAATTAAAAAGTATTCTGATTATGTGAGATATCCTATCAAAACCTGGGTTACGAAGTATGATGAGAAGAAGGATGACAAGGACGAGGAAGAGCATACACATCTAGAACTTGAAACCATCAACTCTATGCTTCCAATCTGGAAAAAAAATAAGAGTGAAGTAACAGATGAAGAATTAAATAATTTTTATAAGTCTAAGTTTATGGACTATCAGGATCCTATCACAACCATTCATGTAAATGTAGAAGGAATGCTTACCTATAATGCTTTGTTATTTATTCCTAAGAAGCCAATTTATGATTTTAATGATCGTAATGAAAGAGGTCTTCAGTTATACACAAAGGGTGTATTCATTCTAGATAAATGTAAGGATTTAATTCCAGAATATTTGCGTTTTGTAAAAGGCTTAGTAGATTCAGCAGACCTTCCTTTAAATATTTCTCGTGAAATGCTACAAGAGGATCGTTCTATTAAGAAGATTGCTACAAATGTGGAAAAGAAGATTCTTGCAGAGCTTGGTCGTATGCTTAAAAATGATCGTGAAAAATATGAGGAATTTTTCAATGATTATGGTGTGAATCTAAAATTTGGTTTATATGAGGAATATGGTGCTAAAAAGGATTCTTTAAAAGATTTAATCATTCTTTCAAGTTTAAATCAGGAAAAACGCATTTCCTTTGCTGAATATAAAGAGGCTATGATAGAAGGTCAAAAGGATATCTATTATGCGGTAGGCAAAGATAAGGATGCAGTCTTGAAGCTTCCACAAATGGATTTAATTAAGAATAAAGGCTATGATGTTTTAATCTTAACAGATGATGTAGATGAATTTATGCTACAGGTATTAGCTGAATATGATGGAGTAAAATTTAAATCTATTAATCAAGGAGATTTAGATTTGATTGACGAAGAAGAAGCTAAAAAGATTGATGACTTGAAGGAAGAAAAGAAGGATATCTTAGAAGATATTAAAAAAGCTTTACCAGAGTGTAAGGATGTCATCTTCTCTAAGCGTCTAGTTGAAGCACCATGCTGTTTGTCAGCAGCAGAAGGTCTATCCTTTGAAATGGAGCGTGTTTTACAGGCCCAGCATCAAGGTCATGGAATGAAGGCAGAGCGTATCTTAGAAATCAATCCTAATCATGCTGTATTTAAGGCTATGGAAACTGCATATGAAAAAGATAAGGAAAGCTTATCTAAATATGCTAAGCTTCTTTACACACAAGCTTTATTAATGGAAGGTATTCTTCCAACAGACCCTCAGGAATTTTCTAATAGTTTATGTGAACTCATGGTAAATTCAATTAAGTAAAAAGAAGCATATGAAAAGGATATTAATATGAAGGTAACCAGTCAATTCCCCGAAAACAATTCGAAAAACATCTGTATAGATACCGAGCTTATTCTGACGTTTGACAAAAAGCCTATTTTAAATGAAAGTGGATTTATAAGAGTTTTTGATTACAACACGAACGAACTGATAGACTGCATTGATTTAAGTTTGCCAGCTGGTCCCACTAAATCCCAAACAAATCCGCTAGCAGATTATATAAAAAAGCCATATGAGTACAAAAGCGATGTTGTCACTAATAGAAATACTATTGCAGGAACTCCTTCTGCAGATTATGTAAAAAGTGATGAGAAATATCAACTGACGATTATCGGAGGATTTTCTGACGGATTCCATTTTTACCCAGTTTTTATCAAGGATAAATCAGTTTATATTCAGTTACATCAAAACTTGTTGGAATACAACCGAAAATACTATGTCTTGATTGATTCTGGTTTAGTGCAGGGATTTAAAGGTTTTTCAAAAAAAGACGATTGGACTTTTACTACCAAACACAGTTTGCCTTCCACCATTAAAAATTTGACTGTTTCCAAAAACGGAAACGGAGATTTCCGTACAGTGCAGGGCGCCCTTGATTTTATACCTAACCATGTAGACAAGTCATCCCACTACACTATATTTGTTGAAAATGGTGATTATCAGGAACTGGTCTATTTCCGAAATAAGGACTACATCACGATTAATGGTGAAAGCAGAGATGGCGTTATTATTCACTACGCAAATAACGAGGTATTCAATCCTCATCCTGAACTTATAAAGACCAACGAAAGACCAGGGACTTTTCCTTCAAGAAGAGCAGCCTTTGCAATTGATAATTGTACCCATATCGTTTTGAAAAATCTAACCATCAAAAACGATGCGCAAGGACAGGCGGAAGGGCTCCTTGCCGTACTG
>JAIDMV010000318.1 GCA_029050385.1 Anaeroplasmataceae bacterium
GTGTAGAAGCGATAGAACATTATCTGCACTACGACGATTTAATCCAACCATCTGATTAGAGTTTATTTTTTGTGCGCATGACCGATATATGCTATTTAATTTTTTTACAATATCTTGTATTTCTTTCATAAGTCTCTCCTCCTTACAAAAAATTCAAAACCTTTATCGTTTTTCTATGGCATAAGTTCTTTACAATTTTTAAATATTTCTTTTATTTCAAAATTCAACAATTTTATAATATTATAACATAATGTAACAAATATTTTCAATAAATTCAAACTTGTAAGAATATAACTTATAAAAAGAAAAAGCTCCTTTCGGAACTTTAAATCTTGATATGTCATTTCTCTAACAAGGATAACTGACATACACTCTCCGTTAAAGCAGTCTGAGGGAACATATCTAAAGGCGTTATATGATTCACTTGATAAACCTTACTCAACTTTTCTAAATCCTTTGCCAGAGTTGCAGGATTACATGATACATATACTACTCTTTTAATTTTGGATTGTAATAATACATTAATAAACTTATCTTCTAGCCCTGTTCTAGGTGGATCTACAACTACAACATCAAAGGTACCTTCTTCTAAAAGTTTAGGTAATAGTTGGGCAGCATCTCCTTGAATGAATTTAGCATTTTTGATTTTATTCATTTCTGCATTCTCATTTGCTGCTACTACTGAATCCTTATTATATTCTATACCAACAACTTCTTTTGCCATATGAGCTAAATATAAGCCGATTGCTCCTACACCGCTATAAGCATCAAGTACTCTTTCTTTAAAGGAAAGCTTGCATGCCTTTAGGACGATATCCATCATATTTTTTGCTTGCTTGGTGTTAAGTTGGAAAAATGTATTTGGATAGATTCTATAAGATATTTTACCAAGCTTTTCTATAATATAAGGCTTACCTTCTAAAAGCTTAGGATCTGTACCAAAAAAACCAATATCCTTTTTAGAATCATTAAACGATTCATAAACTCCAACGACTCCATCGATAGTAATAACCTTTTTAGCAAGTTCTTTTATCTTATTACTCTTCTCACCACAAACGATACAAACTAAAGCCTCATCCTGTTCATTCACACGAGTAACTAGATATCTTAAAATACCTCTTCCAAATTTGGAAATATAAGAACTTATTCCTAGTTCATCTGCATATTCTAAAATCTTAGAATTAATCTCATTGATTTTTTTCTTTTGAACAAGACAGTTTTTAATAGGAACAATATGATTTGAATTAGGCTTTAACATACAAGCATATGTTTTTCCATCTACACTTTTAACTGAAAGCTGGCTTCTATTACGATAATGGAAAATATCTTCAGAAGGAACAGTTTTTCTAATCTCAAAGGATTTAGGATTAAGTGTTGTATATCTAGAAATAGCTTCTACAACCGAATCTCTTTTAAATTCAAGCATTTTTTCATAGGCAATATGAGAAACATTACAGCCACCACATTCCTCATAATAAGGACAGCTTGGAGTAACTCTATCTTTAGAAATATGCTTAATTTCAAGGGTTTTGGCAAATGCCATTTTGTTATCTTCTTTTATAACCTCAACATTATGTCCTTCTCCTGGTATAGCATTATGTACAAATACTGCCTTACGATTATAAAAGCCAATACCTTCTCCATTAATGCCTAAACGTTTAATGTCTAATATAAAATTATCCTTTTCTTTCATTGGTATTCACAGCCTTTACCTTATAATACTTAAATTTTGCAAACCCTAAAGATTCTTTTTCTCCTCTTGCATAAATACCAACCTTTCCACCAATCCATCTACCTGGAAGGGCAAGGTATTCCTGCTTAAAAATGGTTTTATTAAATCCAAGTTGATATTTTCCTGGATAAGTAAATTTCAAGATAAACTCAATTTCATTATTTTGATAAATTGAATCAAAGAGTACCACATCTTCTGTTTGGTTAAAAGCCCCAGATCGTACCTGAAGATGATTTTTCCCTTGGATTCTCTTTACACAAATAT
>JAIDMV010000319.1 GCA_029050385.1 Anaeroplasmataceae bacterium
AGGAGATGTGTATATGATACAGGACTCATATTGTCCAAAATTTATGAATCAGGACTTAATTAGAGATTGTTGTTTGCTTTTTCCCCATCTAAAATACAAGATATTTAGTTCTTCCATAAGTGAGTTAAAAGAAATTTTCTTTGTGGAAGAAGGTTTAGAAAATAGAGTGAAAGAAATAAGTACCTGTTCTAATTTAAAAGAATTTATAGAACTATTATCAACAAAGCGGTATACAAAAAGCCGAATTCAAAGGATGCTTTCCTATATGTTATTTAACATAACAAAACAAGATATGAAAAATATAGAATTAAATTTTTTAAGAATACTAGGCTATTCTAAATTAGGAAAGTCCTATTTAAACTCGATAAAAAAGGATGCAAATATCTTTACAAACATTAAAGAGGGGATTCATCCTATTTTGGATATTGAATTAAAAATAACAAAAATTCTAGATATGATTTATTCCTCTTCTACTTTAATGCAAGAACAAGGAAAGCCACAAGAAATATAAAAAATAAGGATGAAAAGCATCCTTATTTTTTACTATAATTGAATTTTATTTTTCTGTATTAGATAAGTTTGTATAGCACAAATTGTCTTGGCATCCTTAATCGCTCCGTTTTGAACCATTTCTAAGACTTCACTTAAATCCATCCATATAGGTTCAACAAATTCATCCTCATCCAGATGCTGTTGAGACTTCACATACTTTGTCACTAGATATAAATAAATCTTTTCATTAGAATATCCACATGTAGGATAAATTGTAGTAAGATAGGACATATCTAATGCTCGTAATCCTGTTTCTTCTTCAAACTCTCTTGATGCAGCAGAAAGAGAATCTTCCTTTTGTTCTAGTTTACCAGCTGGAATCTCATAAAGAACTTCATTGTAGGCATAACGAAATTGCTTAATGAGAAGAACTTTATTCTCTTTTGTGATACATAGAATTGCAGCACCACCATTGTGCCTAACAATTTCTCTATAGGCAAGATTCCCATTCGCACATTCTACTTGGTCTAAATCCAATCTTAATATTTTACCTTCATAGATTACTTCCCGATTTAAAAACTTTTCCATATAGTTTCCTTTCCTTATTCTTCTTTTTCTACTTCATCGCTAAGCTTTGCCAATTCCTGTGAGGTAGACTCTTCTATAGATTTTTCTAAGTACATACCTTGATAGCCTTTTTTCTTAATTTGGATAAGGAAAATGACTAAGCATATAATACTCATCAAAGCAATGCCTATATTAGATATTCCCATTGAAAGACCAGCACACTCTACTCCAAGCTGTGGAAAGCAATAAAGAAGTAACACGAGAATAGGAATTCTAAAGATAAAGGCTCTTGCAATATTAATAAACATCGTAAGCTTGGTTTTACCGAAACCATATAAGACTCCTAATACTCCTGCATTTATAGCAAGGGATGGAATAGACCAAGAATCATAATTATGAATCATTTTTACATATTTCATAAATTCCTCTGCTTGCGCAGGATCTTGATCTTGGCTATACAAACCTATTAAAGCATTTTGAAATATAAATCGAATGAATACCCAGGCAATTACTCCAAGTGCTGTAGAAAGAATGAATCCTTTAAAAAAGCAATCAATTGCACGCTTTAAATTCTTATTTCCTAAATTTTGAGAAATGATAGTAGATTCTGTTTCTTCAAAGGAGTTGATGGGAGTAGTTGCAATACCATTTAAATTATTAGACACAGCAAGCGCTCCTACAACAAGTCCAGCTGAAGCCTCTGCTGCCTTTACTGCTACCTCATCGGTGATATCAATCTGAGATTTTAATATCTCTAAATATCTAGCACCAAAGATAGAGTTCACAGCAACCTTACCAAAAGAAAAAACAAATTTACCTAAAAAAATAGGAATGGATAAAATCAATATAGGCTTAACATAACTCCAAGATAAACTA
>JAIDMV010000032.1 GCA_029050385.1 Anaeroplasmataceae bacterium
GATATTGTATTTAAGGGAGTACATTTTGAAATCTGTGCTGATGTATGTGGAATGGAGTTTGTCATCCATGATTATGAAATTGCAAAAGTAGGAGATAAGATTGGACTTTCTGTTGACCCATATGAAATCCATCTTATGAAGGTTAATGAATAGCTTTAAGAAGTATTCTATTCCTTATTTTGTATGGATGATTCTTTTTACAGGAATTCCCTTACTCCTGATGATTATCTTTGCATTTTCTACGATAGAAACCTTCTCAGTATATAGTTTTGAGCTAGCTGAATATAAATTTACGTTTCAAAACTTTTCTAAGCTTGCAGATTTGGCTTTTTTGAAGACTTTTGGTAGAAGTATTCTATATGCTTTTATTGCAACAATCTTATGCATTTTAATTGGCTATCCTATAGCTTACTTTATCTCTAGTTCACATCTCAAACATAAGTATTTGATTCTTTTGATTTTTATTATGCCGATGTGGACGAATATGCTTCTTAGAATTCAGACAATTAATAACTTACTTTCAGAGAATAGCTTTTTATCCAATGTTTTCCATATCTCGATTAATCTAACGAATTATAAGGCTTTAAAAATTATTTTAGTTATGACAATTGTTTATTTGCCTTTTATGATTTTACCTATCTATACAGTGCTAGAAAAGATTGACAAATCTTATGTAGAAGCCTCAAATGATTTAGGTGCTAATCCTAAAAAAAGCTTTCTTAAGATTACTTTACCTTTAAGCTTAAAGGGAGTAGTTTCTGGAATAATGATGGTATTTTTGCCAGCAGCAATGGGCTTTACTATTCCACAGATTGTCACAAATGGTGATCCGAACTATAGAATGGTTGGACAATTGATTGAGCGTCAATTCAAGTCATCTCACACGTTCTTTAATATTGGAAGCTTGTGGAGTTTAATCATTATTATCTTTGTCTTAGGTTCCTTGTATATCATTTCAAAAATTGATGAGGAAGGAGAGACTTTACTATGATGGAAGAAAAGCTAAAAGTAGAAATACCTAGGTCTACTATTATAAAATCAAATATAAGAAAAATTGCAATTATCTTATTCTTTGTATGTATTTTAGCAATTACATATATTCCTATTATAGTTATCGCCTTGACCTCATTTTCTACCCATACGAGTGGGTATCAAATGCCTGGAGTAACTTTTAGATGGTATGGAATGCTCGTCACAAATAAAAACCTATTTAAGGCAATTTTGTTTACACTTGAAATTACAGTTCTATCTACAATTATCTCAACGATTTTTGGAACTTTTTCTGCAATTGGTATTAATGCTTTGAATAAGAAGAGAAGAAAGAAAATGATTATGCTCAATAATGTACCTATCTTGAATGCCGATATTGTTACAGCTGCATTCTTATTGATTATTTTCCAATGTATCTCTATTGTTCTTCATACGAATATTATTTCAGCCTATGGAAAGTTAACCACCTTAATTGCACATGTGCTATTCTCAACGCCATATGTAGTTTTGTCTGTGCTTCCTAAGCTTTCTGAGGATAATGATTTATATGATGCAGCTCTAGATTTAGGTTGCACGCCTAAAGAAGCGTTAGATAAGGTAATTATCCCAAATATTAAAACTGGTATATTTTCAGGAGCTTTACTTGCTTTTACGATGAGTATCGATGATTTTATCATTACCTACTTTGTAAGTGGTAGCAATCAAAATTTCTCTACATGGCTCTATGGTAATTTGAAACAGCAAAGAAATGGTCAATGGAATCAGGCCTGTGCCTATAATACAATTTTAATGGTTGTTACGTTTGTAGGTATATTTGTTTACCAGTTTATTAAATATCGTAAAAAGGAGGACAAGAAATGAAAAAATACCTTGGACTTCTAGCACTTGTCGTTATCGTTTTAGTATTTGTATTTACAGGAAGTGGTAAGGGTGCTGATTTGATTATTTTAAACTGGGGAGATTATATGTCTTCTGATATCATAGAAGCATTTGAAGAAGAATATGGTGTGACTGTAAAAGAAGTGACAGTGGACTCCAATGAACAAATGTATCAAAACATTATGAATCAAAGTGCAGAGTATGATTTAGTCGTTCCTTCAGATTATATGTTAGATCAGATGAAAGAGGATGGATTAATATTAGAGTTGGATTATTCTAAACTTGACAATTATTCTTCTGAAATTTTTGTACCAGAATTAAATGAACTTCTTAATTCTGATGATTGTAAAAACTATAAAGGCTATTATATTCCTTACTTTTGGGGATCCTTAGGCATTATGTATTCCAAAAGAAAAGCTGGTGTGGAGGAGGCAGTTTTGAAACACGGCTTTAAGGTTTTATTTGAACAAGAGCTTTTACCTGCAGGATCTACAGTTGGAATGTATAATGTTTCAAGAGATGCCTTGGCAGCTGCAGAGCTTTATTTGGGTTATTCTTTAAATACAAAGGACATCAATCAAATCGATGAATGCTTTGATTTGCTAGCAAAAACACACTTTGATCATTATGGGACAGATGAGTTGAAACGTGATGTTTCACAAGGAAATTTAGATGTAGCGTTAGTATATTCAGGAGATTTCTTTGATGCATACTATTCAGACTCTGAATCTGAGCAGGTACAAAATTTAGAAAACTATAGTATTTACGCGCCTAAGAATCATAACAATGTTTTCTTTGATGGCATGGCAATACCTGTGACATCTACAAATCCTGAACTTGCTTATAAAATGATGGATTTTATGCTAGAGTATGAGAATTCATTAGAAAATACAAGCTTTGTTGGATATTGTCCAACCCTAAAGAAAGTATTTGATTTTGTGATGACAGATGAAGACTGGAGTGATGTTGTCTCCATAGACGCTTATAATCCGACCTTGATTATTAATACACCCAATTCCAAAGCAGAGGTATATCGTTATCTAGGAGATGATGTTTATGCCTATATTGAATCTAAATTTATCACAATAACAAGTTAAATTTCACCTCCAAGGAAAAAATCTTTGGAGGTATTTCTTATATTTTTCTATTCAAATAATGAAGAATATGGTAAAATAAAGTAAAAGTAAGAGGAAGCAGTATGGAAATTATTTTAGAAACAAAGAAAATATCCTTAAGTGAAGCCTTAAAAGAAGCTAAAGCTGGAGATGTTATTTATCTTGAGGATAAAACCTATAATGAAAAAATTACAATAACTACTCCAAATATTACTTTGATTGGAAGCGAAAATTCAAAAATTGTATTTGATGCTACGAGTCAAGACATTATTCCAGAAGAATTTGGTGGAGATGGGAAAAAGACCTATGGAACTACTGGGTCTGCTACCTTCTTAGTAACGCCAGAGGCAATAGGCTTTAAAGCTATGGGAATCACATTTGAGAATAGCTTTAAAAGAGATGGAAGAATTCAAGCCCAGGCTGTCGCCTTCAAATCTGAGACGAGTCATATTTTTTTAAAAAATTGTACCTTTATTAGCCATCAGGATACTTTGTATATAGATTATGGAACAGAAAATCGATTAGAAAAATGCACCATATTTGGAGATGTAGATTTTATCTTTGGTAGTGCTGACTGTACCTTTAAAAGCTGCAAGATACATGCCCTTGCAGATGAAAGAGATAGTGCCTATTACACAGCTCCAAGCACCTACCAAGAAAACCTACAAGGTTTTGTTTTTGAGCATTGTAGCTTTAGTATGGATAAGGGGATGGAAGTATATTTAGGAAGACCATGGTATCCATCAGGAACTCGCAAGCATGTTCAACCAAGAATCAGTTTTATAAATTGTGCAATTCCAAAGGAAGTCCATTTATGTTTGAAACAAATGCATGAAGAGGATCCTACAAATTATACCCTTCACTTGGAAAGAAATTACATCATATAGGAGGTATTCGTATGAAAAAAGTCAAAGCGAAAAAGGATAGATCAAAATTCATATATTATGTGATTGCAGTAGGTGTATTGCTTTTATTCCTCATCATCTTAATCAGTTCCTTATTAGACATTGGAGAAAAGCTTAGAAATATCTCTGTTTATTTAGAATATGGTTTTTATGGACTGGTTGTTTTATTATTCTATTTTATTATTTTACAGCCTATTATTATCATTTTAAAATCTCCATCGTTATCTATTGCAACATCTCTTGATCAAAATAACCCTAAGGCTGTAGCTATTTATAAAAAGGTAGCTAAGAATATTGTTAAAAGCAATGAGCTTCCTGAAGAAGAAAAAATCTTATTAACCCAATATAAGAA
>JAIDMV010000320.1 GCA_029050385.1 Anaeroplasmataceae bacterium
GTTTATTATGAATAACTTGCTTCCATTATTATCAAAAGAAAAATAAAACAATTGTTTAATTATCTCAAAAATCATTTTCTTTGATCTAAATAATTTAATTATATAATTTTTTCGGACGATATTTATTAGCATAAAAAATCGAAATTTGTATATAAAAGCTAAATAACTATTGACATTTTGTTTAGAATCATGTAAACTAGACATTGTATAAACATGTAAAGTGGACAAAAGGTGAAATTATGGCAATAATGACATTGGCAGAAGTATCTGAAAAATGCGGAAAAAGTCAAAAGACAGTTAGAAGAGCAATAATGGCTGGTGAACTTATAGCAACGAAAGTTCAAAATCATTATCAGATTGAAGCAGAGAACTACAACAAGTGGAATAATGGTGAGAATAAAAAAACTAATGATAAGAATATAGTAAAAGAAAAAAATGATAAAGTGAATTGGATAGATATTAGTGATGTGTGGGGCATAAATGGTTGGCAAAATCCTCAAGAGAGAAATGGTCTGAATTTTATAGATTTGTTTTCTGGAGCTGGTGGATTAAGTTGCGGTTTATGTATGGCTGGATTTACACCAATTGCATCTGTGGAAATTATGCCAGAGGCTGTTGCAACTTATGAATTTAATTTTATTCAAACGAAGGGTTTTAACGAGCAGGTTGAAACTAGAGATATAAGAAGTGAAGAAGTCAAGCAAAGATTATATGAAGCGGTTGAAGGGCAGCATATTGATTTGATAGTTGGAGGATTTCCTTGTCAAGGATTTAGTATGTCTGGATATAGAGTCCACACTGATCCTAGAAATAGTCTTTATTTGGAAATGCTAAAGATAGTTAGAAGGTTACAACCCGAGTTTATTGTAATGGAGAATGTTGAAGGTTTGCGTTCAATGCTCGGAGGCAAAGTTGAAGAAAAGATAATAAAGGACTATAGGAAGATTGGATATAATATTAATGTAACTCTTCTTAATAGTGCAGATTATTGTGTTCCTCAAACGCGTCAAAGAGTTATATTTATAGGTAATCGGATAGGTGGCAAGAATTTCCACCCTAAACCATTATTGAATTCAGATGAATATTTTACAGTTGCAGATGGAATAGCTAGATTTATGAACATTCCAAATGATGCTCGTATAAATCACGTTGCTTCAAATCATTCGGCAGAAATGTTAGTAAGATTAGCAGCAGTTCCAGAAGGTGGTAGTTTATATGAAAATTATTCTGACTCATGGAAAAAAGTGTTTTGGAATCGCCCATCGTGTACAATCAAGGAAAACCATGGTGCAACAAATATTCATCCTATTTTAAATCGATGTATGACAGCAAGGGAATTGGCTGCACTCCAATCTTTCCCAGATGACTTTATTTTTGCAGGAAGCAAGAAATGGCAATTGGTTCAGATTGGAAATGCTGTCCCACCCTTATTAGGAAAAGCAATAGGATTAGCGGTTCAAAAGTCTTATAATGTTGCTCATCAGCTACAAATTGTAGAAAAGAGAGAGGATAAAACTTATCATACTTTGTAAAAAATTGGAAATATCGTTTAACGATATTCCTTTTTTTATGGTATAATTATCTAAAGGAGTGATTTATAGTGAGTCAAAAATATGATTTAGGTATTACTGCACAGTATCTAATAGCCAAAAAATTTAATTTAGAGGTATCATCAGTTCTATTGAATAAGATTAATGCAGCATTGGATAAAGAGAATTATCAATCATTAACAGAAGTGATTGATGAGATTTTTAATGCTACAACTATAAAATTGTCAAAATGTACCTCCCTTTCCTCAAATTATAGTGTTGTTCCTTATCAGTTTTTAACTACAGATGGTAAGTCAGTTTCTATTCGATGTAATAAATCAAATGATCGTGTTGCTGTTAGATATTTAGGACAGCCTGGCAAAAAAATAATTAATCAAACATTTGCATCTATTCTGGGAAAGCAATTGGATAATTCAAACGATTATAAAAGATTATTTATTGAACATACAACTGAAATATTACCATTGTTTGTTGATGCTTTTTTTGATGCCGACTATATTATTTGGATTTATAAAGACAAGCTAGACAATAAATTTAAGTATCATTTCATTGATGGAAATTCAGATGTAAAAATGGAGTTTTCAAATTATCATATAACCAATACTCAAACGTTGGATTCATGGAACAATAGCAATATTATTAAATATGATAATGAACCATTAGCAAATATTCAAGTATTTAAAGATTCTCAAGCAAGAACTTGGATTTTTAGATTTTGTGTTGGTACTTTACTCAAATATATTGAAAAATCAAACTCAAATAATGAAACTCTTGGTGCAACTGCTGAACGTTCAATTTGTAGTATGTTTAATTTACCTTGGAAAAAAGAAGATAATTTAGATTTAAGATATGATCCAACTCTTGCAGGAATGTTGGAGGATACAATAAGGTATACATTTTCTAATCCAGAAGGACTTCCTAGACCAATACAATATGTAGGAAGTGAAAAGGGATTAAGACTTGGAAATAGTAAATGTAGCTATGATTTTATATTAGTAGGAAATAAAACCCTTTCTTTAAAAACAAATTTGACAGGTGCAAAGGTATGTCCACCTGAAATAGGGCAACCTTCTGCAGAAACAGCATATTTATATTTTTCTAATTTTGTAGATGAAGATTATATAGATAGAACTAATTTTAAAATTATGGTTTTAAATCATATTGACAAATTGATTCCTATGTATTTGGACTATCTATTTGATTCTGACTATTTATTAAGAATCTTTCCATCTAAAAGATTTTCATTTCATTTTGAAAGTGAAGTTTATGCAAAAGGCTTTGGAAAAAACTACAAATGGAATAAAGAACTTTTTTCTTTCAGTAAAACAAAAATAGAAGATTGGAATGAGAGTAATACAGTTAAATATGATGGAGTTACTATTGGAGAATTTCAAGTTCATAAGAATAGAAATTGTTATAAATTTAGATTTGATTTAGATGGTTTAAAGACTATTATATGTAAAAGAAAATTATATGTTGAATAAGAGGAGCCCTTGCATTTATGCAGGGGCTTTTTAAAACAGGCAAAATCCCTATTTTGGGGGAGGACTAGTTATTTCTTAGTATCTATACTAAGTGGTAAATAAGAGGCATTAGGTTCGGGTTCAAGCAACAAAGAAGAAGACCCAAGGCTTCTTCCCCATAACTCAATAAATAAACCAATCTTCATTAGGCAAATCCTCTCTTATATTTAATATTTTTTTCTTTTCTTTTAAAAACATACTTCACAAAAATAAATTATTTTCCAGTATAGATTGAAAAAAGAAAAGGAGAATCTATTCCTATGTTTAAGCATAAATCTATCTAGTAAAAAATCAAGGTTTAGTCCTTGCAGTTGAAGGGGGGCTATACTAATAGCCCCCTGAACGCAAACTAAACCGCCTTTTAGATAGGATGATTTGATCTATTCTCAAGTCAATAATGAAGAGGTTTAAAACATAGGACAAACTTTCTCCTGCATAAAATTATGTACAAGAATGGAGAAAGCTTATGCCTAATAAAATAGAATATAAAGTAGAAAGGACCTTTTCAAGCGATGGTCCTACCTTATTAGAAAAAATAATGGAGTATCTTTTTGAACAGGAGGATATAATTATAGATGAATCTAGAACTGAACCACCACCAGAGCTTAATAGAACTATATAATGTAGGTATCTATTGTCGTCTTTCTAAAGATGATAACAAAGGAACCGAATCTAACTCAATCACCAGCCAAAAAGAAAGCCTAACCGACTATGTAAAACGACAAGGATGGTTTTTACATAAAGTATATATTGATGACGGATATTCTGGAGTATCCTTTGATAGACCCGCATTTAAGGATATGATTTCTGACATTGAAAAAGGATATTTAAACTGTGTCGTAGTCAAAGATTTATCACGCCTAGGAAGAAACTATCTAGACAGTGGATATTACATAGAAAAATATTTTCCAGAACACAATATTCGATTTGTTGCGGTGAATGATTCCCTAGATTCAATAGATGGAGAAAATGATTTTGGACCCTTTAAAAATATTATCAATGAATGGTATGCTAAAGACATTTCAAAGAAGATAAAATTTAGCTTTAATACAAAAGCTAAACAAGGAAACTTAATTCAAGGCTTTGCTCCATATGGTTATGTAAAAGCTAAAGATTCTTTAGATTTTGAAATTGATGAAGAAGCAGCCAAAGTCATCACATATATCTTCAAAAGCAGCTATAATAAAATCCCTGCTAAAGAAGTTATTGATACCTTGAAAAAGAATAAGGTCTATATACCAGGATATTATAATTATATTAAAAAGAATGTATGTAAAGAAAAATATGATTACATCAGTGAGGAAAAGAAATATGCTTGGGACTACTGGAAGCTAGATAGTATTCTTACAAACGCAATCTATGTTGGTACATTAATCAATTTTAAAAAACGAAAAGTAAGCTTTAGAAGTAAAAAATTAATTCCTAATGATCCATCCAAAATTTTGAAGATAGAAAATCGTTTTCCAGCAATTATATCTAAAGAAATGTTTGCTGCAGTTCAAGAAATCAGAAGCTCTAAATTTAGAGCTTCAAGAGGAGAACATAAAGAATTCTCTAATTTGATTTATTGTGGAGATTGTGGAAGAAAAATAATTCTTAGACGACAATCCAAAAGTAAAGAGCATTATTTTTATTGTGCTAAGGAAACAAAAGGCTGTGGAGGACATTATATTCCCTTGACAGTTTTACAAGATTTAATCTTGAAGGATTTTAAGGATTTACAAAGCTTCATTTCTTCAGCTCCTAAAGAAATCCTTATTTCAAAATTAAATCAAATCAATCAACAAAAAAATAGCGATCAAATCGCCATTTACCAAAAAGAAAATACAAAACATGAAAAGCGTCTAAACCATCTAACCGATTTAATGAAAAAGCTGTTAGATACCTATACTTCAGGAATATTACCTGATGAGGCTTATCAGTCTATGATGAAGGACTATAAAAAAGAATATGATGAACTATTTGGTCATTCGAAAATCTTGAAAACAAAAATAGAGAATGCCAAGTCATTTGCTGATGAAAAGTCGAGTGAACAACAATTAAGCTTCATATTAAGTATAGACTGTCTCTTATACCCCTCT
>JAIDMV010000321.1 GCA_029050385.1 Anaeroplasmataceae bacterium
CACGAGATAACACAATTTGATTCTGATTAACAAAATCAGATAGCCTTTTATTTACATATTTACTATCTATGACAATTTCTCTAATGTGCAAGGATAAAATTTCATTAGCAAGAACCTCAAAGCTATTTAATTTTGTGATATATCCTTCTCCTGTTGATAAATCACAATAACATAAAATAAACTCCCTTTTGATTTGAAGAAGTCCAGCAATATAATTGTTTTCTTTATCGTTTAATCCTGAGTCCAATGTACCAGGAGTGATAATTTTAACTACACCACGTTTGACAATCCCTTTTGCAGCTTTAGGATCCTCCACCTGCTCGACAATAGCGACTTTATAGCCTTTAGAAATCAAACGTTCCGCATAGGGCTCATAAGCATGAAAAGGGACGCCACACATTGGTACACGTTCCTCTACACCAGCATCTTTACCTGTTAGGGCAAGCTCTAGTTCCTTAGCACCAGTATGGGCATCCTCAAAAAACATTTCATAGAAGTCTCCAACTCTATAAAATAATATTGTATCTGGATAGTCTTTTTTTATTTCTAAATACTGCTCCATCATTGGAGTGTACTTTACTTCTTTTTCTTTCATAACTACCTCTTATTTAAATGCATGTAGAATGGCAAAAATAGAGATAAAAACTCCTAGGAAGATGATAACAGAAACCAAGGATAAAATTACTGGTTTCAAATGAAAATTCATCTTTCTACTTCTAAAATATGGGTTTTGTTCTAAAACTGGAACATCCCTTTGACTTTCATATGGTATATCCATAAGAGGACCTGCAGGAACAAGTGGCATAAAAGATGTTGGATCATTCGTTGGTTGTGGAAGCATTGCTTGCGGAACCCCATAATCAGGTGACATATATTCAGGAGGCAACTGATTATTTGTTTCTAGCTGAACTAATGTCTCCATCATTTGTTTCATACTATCATCTGGATATTCAGGTTCGGCAATTGGTTCATCCAATAAGTCTTCAGGTTCAAGAAAATCTTCTACATCTTCAGGTTCAAATTCCTTAGCATAACTCTCATTTTCAAGATTTTCTAAAGGTGCTTTTTCAACCTGTTCTTCTACAACAACTTCTTCTTTAGAATCCATATCAAGGACTGGAAGTATAACTTCAGTATCATCAAATAGAGATGTATCTGAATTTTGATCCGTACTCTCGACTACAAATGTTTCTTCTTTTTCTGGATTAGAAACTGGTTCTTCAAGAGGTGGATTATCTTTAATTTCCTCTACTATTTCTTCTTCAAAGTCATCTTCTTCTGGCTCAAAATTATAGGAATTATATTCATCATTGTCATCATATTCCTCTTCTTCAAATTCATAAGAATCCAATGCTTTGCTTGGAGTTGCCTCCTGAAGCGTAAGAGTAGGCTTTTGATACTCTTTTTTCTTAGGAGCTGTCTGAGCACGGAGAATAATTTCTATTTCCTTGTCGGGTTGAAGCTCTTTTTTAGGTTCAACTTCTTTAGGTTTTGGCTCTTCCTCCTTCACATCTTCTTTAGGAGTTAAGACGATATTATCCATCTTTAGAGTGCCATTGTCTCTAAGGTTTTGAATCTTTTCTAAGATTTCATCAACTAATCTTCTATCGACTTTTGTCGCTTTTTGTACTTTTGGTGTTACAGGTTCTGGCTTACTTAGTTCCTGTTCTTTTTTTTTTGCTGAACCACTACAGTTTTCTTAGTAGTAGTTGTTGTTTTCTTTGGCTGCTGAACAGATATACCATGACTGATGGCAAGTCTTGCAGTTTCTTCATCAATATTTAAATATGGTAAAAGCTTTTGAATAATTTCAGTTACGATATCTTCTTGAGATTTCTTCTTCTTTGGTTTTACAATTTCCTCTTCTTCAACGATTTCTTCAAGATTATCAAAAGCCTCAACTTCATCAGCTTCTAAGTAGATTACCTTCTTAGCCTTTCCTCTCTTGAAATTATCAATAGCATCTAAATCCACTCTGAACTTAAGTGGCTCTGCAAAATCACTACCAATAATAGTTTTGGCTTCAATATGTGCAAATTTTGCTTGTTTTACAAGGAATAAGAATAGATTAATAAGCTCTTCTTTTTTCATTACAGAAGAAATACCAAGACCCTGTAATTTACAGAATTCATTTAATTGAGTAATGGTCATATTGCTTAACTCTCTACCCAATAACAAAGTAAGCTTCTTTCTAGCTCTCATCATATCTCTAACGTATAAATAAAGATCTTCCTTCTTTAAACGTACTGGAATGTCAAATCCATATTTTAAACCTAACATACGAATTTCTTCTTGTGAGAAGGAGTCCTTTAATAATGCTTCTAATTTATTAATTGGATAAGCATCAAATTCTCTTGTAAGATCTAAAGTCACACTAAAAATTGCTTTGGAATATGATAAGAAGGTTTCTACTTTATATTTCTTCATATTGATTAAGCGAGTCACTTCACCATCCTGAAGATTAATACCAATATGGTTACGGATTAATAGTTTCCATAGATTTTTACGATAAATGTAGTAATCCTCTTCTGTACCAATCTTTTCAAATAAACTTTGTAATTGGAATTCTGTGAAAGTTTCATAAGATTCCAAATTTGCAAAGGCATCCTTTGTTAAAGAATGAGAATCAAGTGTTTTAATTCTTTCATTTAAAGCACTGGTCAAAGCCATTGCATTAATTTTTCTTGGAATTTTTGTAGGACGCTCAGTAAAAAATTTCTTAGTTTGTTCCCCACTAAGTAATGCAAGCTTTGAAGCAATTGTTTCAAGCCCCATTCTCTTATTGAAAATAACTACGATTTCCTTATCAGTAATATATTCCATACAATCACAACCTTTTTAAAAAATTACTTCTTATACTATAATATAATAAAATGAGCAAAATTTCAATAACGAAACCTCTTTCTTTTCGAAAATATGCACATATTTTTGCATTTTTTTATCAAAAAAAGGAAAAGTCAAGGGTTTTCCTTGGCTTTTTACATTGCTTCATGGATAGTACGAGCAATAACATCATCTTGTTGTTCTTTAGTAAGCTTAATAAAGTTTACAGCATATCCTGATACTCTAATAGTTAACTGAGGATATTTTTCAGGATGCTTTTGGGCATCTAATAGAGTTTCTCTATTGAATACATTTACGTTTAAATGATATCCTCCATTTCCCATATAAGCATCTAACATTTGTACTAAATTATCAACTCTAGACATTTTATACTTCTTCCTTTCCTAAGGATTGTGGTGTCACAGAAAAGGTGTTAGATATTCCATCTTTAGAATATTCATAAGGCAGCTTAGCTACAGATTCTAAGGAAGCAAGAGCTCCTTTTACGTCTCTTCCATGCATTGGATTAGCACCAGGGGCTAAAGGCTCTCCAGCCTTTCTTCCATCAGGAGTATTCCCGGTATTCTTTCCATAAACTACATTGGAAGTAATTGTTAGGATTGATGTGGTAGGAATAGATTCTCTATAAGTGGTATGCTTTTTAATTTTACTCATAAATGTTTTAACAAGCCATACAGCTAAATCATCTACACGATCATCATTATTACCGTATTTTGGAAAGTCCCCTTCAATTCTAAAATCTACAATTATACCTTTATCATTTCTTATTGGATAAACCTTAGCGTATTTAATAGCTGATAAGGAATCTGCTGCACAGGAAAGTCCTGCAATGCCTGTGGCAAAAAAGCGTCTTACTTTTGTATCATGAAGTGCCATTTCTAAGGCTTCATAGGAATATTTATCATGCATATAATGTATTAAATTTAAGGCATTCACATAAACACCAGCAAGCCACTCCATCATTTGTTCATATTTGAGAATGACCTCGTCATAGCATAATGGTCCATCGCCTTCTATTCCTTCATAGAGCGGAGAAACCTGAAATGGTTCATTTGTTTTAGGATCTACTATAAGCTCATCTTTTCCTCCATTTAGTGCATAAAGTAAACATTTGGCAAGATTAGCACGAGCCCCAAAAAATTGCATATCCTTTCCTACACGCATTGGAGAAACACAACATGCAATACAATAATCATCTCCTAATTCTATTCTCATCAAATCATCTGATTCATATTGAATGGATGAGGTTTGAATAGAAATTTCTGCACAAAATCGTTTAAAGTTAATAGGTAAGTTTTGACTCCATAAAACAGTTAAATTTGGTTCAGGAGCAGGACCCAAATTGATTAGAGTATGTAAGATTCTAAATGCTGTTTTTGTGACTAGTGGTCTACCATCTACTCCCATACCACCAATTGATTCTGTAACCCATGTTGGATCTCCTGAAAATAATTCATTATAGGATGAAACACGCATAAATTTAATAATTCTTAGCTTCATAATAAAGTGATCAATAAGCTCTTGAGCGTCATGCTCTGTAATTCGATTTTCCTTTAAATCTCTTTCAATGTAGATATCTAGGAAAGTTGAATTTCTTCCTATTGACATTGCTGCACCATTTTGTTCCTTTGTGGCAGCAAGATAGCCAAAGTACAAGGCTTGAATAGCTTCTTGAGCTGTTTTTGCAGGTTTAGAAATATCACACTCATAGATTTCAGCAAGCTTTTTTAAATTCTCTAATGCTCTAATTTGCTCAGATAATTCTTCTCGATCTCTGATTTTGTCAGGAGTCATATCCCCATCAATTTCTTCTTTATCCAGTTTCTTATGGCGAATGAGTTGATCTACTCCATATAGGGCAACACGCCGATAATCGCCCACGATTCTTCCTCGTCCATAGGAATCTGGCAAACCAGTCAAAATGTGAGCCTTACGACAAGCACGCATCTGACTTGTATAGGCATCATAAACACCATCGTTATGTGTCTTGCGATATTTCGTGAAAATCTCCTTTACTCTATCTGTGACTTCATATCCATACATTTGACATGCTTGAACAGACATTTTGATTCCACCATAAGGCTGTAAAGCTCTTTTAAAAGGTTTATCTGTTTGTAAGCCAACAATTTTTTCTAGGTTCCGATCAATATATCCAGCAGAATGGCTTGTTTGACTAGAGATAATATCTGTGTCTGCATCTAGTACTCCTCCTGCTTCACGTTCTTTTTTAGATAATTCCAAAATCTCATTCCATAGAGTTACAGTAGCTTTTGTAGGTCCCTCTAAAAAACTTGAATCTCCTAAATATGGTTCATAATTTTTTTGTATAAAATCTCTGACATCTATTTCTCCTTCACACCATCTACCAGGCTTAAAGCCTTCCCATGCTTCTATCATTTTTCTTCCTCTTTTCTAATTTGTATACC
>JAIDMV010000322.1 GCA_029050385.1 Anaeroplasmataceae bacterium
GTATGTTAAGATTTATAGTAAAAAAATAGAAGAGCTTTCTATTTTAAAGAATTATTGTGAAGCAGAGAAATTAGATATTGTTGGACTAACCTCATCTAATCATGCACAGCATTTATTAGTTCACAGTAAATATAGTGTAGCTTTAGATTCTTTGGATGATGATTTTAGAAAATATTGTACAAAAATATTACCTAAAGAGGACCCTCAAAGATTATTTAAAGAGGTTCAAAGAATATATCATTATAATTTAGCTAAATATGGAAAAAAAGATTAATTTTGTGGTATAATACATAATGCTTTATAGAATTGGAGTTGAAAACAATGGCAAATGTTTTAGAAATTAAAGATTTACATGCTGGTATAGATGGTAAAGAAATCCTAAAGGGTGTTAACCTAACCATTAAGACAGGTGAGGTTCATGCCATTATGGGACCTAACGGAACAGGTAAATCTACCTTATCCTCTGTCATTATGGGACAGTCTAAATTCCATGTAACTTCTGGCGATGTCCTTATGGATAAGGAAAGCCTCTTACCTATGGCAGTAGATGAGCGTGCTAGAAAGGGAATCTTTTTAGCTTATCAGTATCCTGCAGAGGTGCCTGGTGTTACCAATAGTGATTTTATCCGTACTGCAATGAAAGCTTGTAGTGGTAAGGATGTTTCTTTATTTTCCTTTATAAGAAACTATGAGAAGGCTTGTGGAGAATTAAAAATGCCAGAGGACTTAGCTCACAGATATTTAAATGAAGGCTTTTCAGGTGGCGAAAAGAAAAGAAATGAAATTCTTCAGATGAAAATGTTAAAGCCTAAGTTTGCAATTCTAGATGAAATTGACTCTGGATTAGATGTAGATGCTTTAAGAATTGTTGGTGAAAATGTCAGCAATATGATTGATGAAAATTTAGGTTGTCTTTTAATTACACATTATGAGAGACTATTAGACTACATCCAACCAGATTTCGTACATATAATGATTAATGGTAGAATCGTTTTAACTGGCGGTAAGGAATTGATCGCCAAGATTGACCAAAATGGCTATGATTGGGTAAAAGAAGAGCTTGGTATTGAAATTGAAAAAGAAGAAGATGATGAAAAGACCCATGTTCTTTTAGGCTCTTGTGCCCATAATAGCGGGAATAAGTAATGCTATATTTAAATGCATTGGTAGGAAAAGAAGGTAATGGTCTTTCCCTTCAAAATCACATTCTTACCATAAAAAAATCTTTAGAAGATTTCCTTCTTATTGAGGAGAGTCTTACAATTGTTGTAGAGGCAGGAGTTTCTGCAAAACTATTAGATATTACAAGCCATCAGAATATTGAAATTCAAGTAAAAAACGATGCGTATTTAGATTATCAGATTTTGAATTCTAAAAATACGAACAGAAAAATAGAGTGCCTAGGTGAGGTAGCTATCACAGAAATATGTTTAGAGGAAAGTAAAGAAAGCTTACATATAGAACTTTTATGTGAACATGCAAATGCTCGAGTTGAGTTACTTTCATTAGCTAACCATTCTAATTTAGAATTTCTGCAAAACATTGAACATAAATCCAAGGAGACAACCTCTAATATTTCCAATTTTGGAGTTGCCTTAAATGAAGGAAATACGGTATTTGATACAACAGGAAAAATACTTAAAGGAATGAGTAAATCTAAATGTGTTCAGCTTTCCAAGGGAATTGTTATGGATGATGTTTCTAGTGTCACATCTAAGCCAATTCTTTTAATTGATGAATATGATGTCGTAGCGAATCATGGTGCCTCTATAGGTAAAATGTCTGATGAAAGTTTATTTTATTTAATGAGTAGAGGTTTAACCAAACAAGAGGCTTTTCTTCTTATATTAGAAGGTATCGTTCATCCGTTTATTGAAAAGATATCAGATGAACAATTGAAATTAAGTGTTAATCAAAAAATAGAACAATTAATGATGAGGTGATTTCATGCTTAATGTTGCAAAGCTAAGAAAGGACTTCCCTGTGCTTGAGGAGAATCCTAAGCTTGCTTATCTTGATAATGCAGCATCTACTTTAAAGCCAAATTGTGTTATTGAGGCAGTAGATAAGTATTATAGAGAACTAGGAGTAAATGTTCATAGAGGTGTATATAAGCTGAGCTATCTTGCAACAGATGCGTATGAAGAGGCAAGAGGCAAGGTTGCAGATTTTATAAATGCATCCTTTGATGAAATTGTCTTTACAAGAGGTGCTTCCTCAGCTTTAAATTTAGTTGCTTCTAGTTATGGAATGGCTAATTTAAAACCTGGTGATGAAGTTATCACGACAGAGCTAGAGCATCATTCCAGCTGTATGCCTTGGATTCATGTTTGTGAGAAAACAGGTGCGACTTTGAAATATGTTCCTTTAAATGCTGAGGGAAGAATTACAGTAGAAGCCTTTAAGTCTGTTTTAACAGATAAAACTAAAGTGGTTGCCATTACCTATGTTTCTAATGTGATGGGGTATATAACTCCGATTGAAGAAATCATTTCTTTGGCTCATGAAAAGGGAGCTATTGTAGTACTGGATGCTGCTCAGGCAGTTCCGCATATGCCTGTAGATGTAAAGGCATTAGATTGTGATTTCTTAGCTTTTTCAGGGCATAAGCTATGTGGACCTACAGGAATAGGAGTTCTTTATGGAAAAGGAAAACTTCTATCTCAAATGGCACCTATAGAATTTGGTGGAGATATGGCAGATGATGTTAATCCTTATACGATGACTTATAAGGATGCTCCATATCGATTTGAAACAGGTACACCAATTATTGCTTCAGCGATTGGCTTGGGTAAGGCAATTGAATATGTAACTAGCATTGGTTTAGAAGAAATTGCTAAGTATGAGTATTATTTAAAACAAAAGGCTTTAGAGGGATTGAAGAAAATTCCTAATATAGAAATTTATAATGAATCTGCAGAAACAGGTATTATTTCCTTTAATTTAAAGGGGGTACATCCTCATGATGCTGCAAGTGTATTTGATAATAATGATGTTTGTATCAGAGCTGGACATCATTGTGCACAGCTCATTATCAAATGGTTAAATACTGTTGGCACAGTAAGAGCATCTTTCTATTTTTATAATACTTTAGAGGATGTTGAAAAATTTGTACAAAGTGTAAAAGAGGCTCAAGAATTTTTTGGTACTCTTTAGGAGGAAAATATGGATTTAAAAACCTTATATCGTGAGGTCATTATGGACCATTACAAAAATCCTAAAAATAAAGGCTTAAAGAATACAGATCCGTATCATATGGTACATTTAACCAATCCAAGCTGTGGCGATGACATGCGTGTTGAAATCATCGTGAATGATGGACAAGTTGTTGATGTACGTCAGGATGGAAAGGGCTGTTCTATCTGCCTTTCATCTGCATCCGTAATGAGTGAACTTTTAATTGGAAAATCAGTTGAAGAAGCGAAAAGTTTAATTGATGGCTTTTATTCTATGGTTAAGGGAGAAGACTTGCCAGATGAGGACAAGCTTGAAGAGGCAATTGCCTATAAAGGAGTACGTGATTTTCCTGCAAGAATCAAATGTGCAACTCTTGCCTGGAAGTGTGTGGAAAAGGCAATCGAGGAGGTAGAAGAGCATGAGTAAGACCAAGGTTGATGAAATTGTTGGAGACTACAAGTATGGCTTTACTACAGATGCCAAAACAGTTTTAACCTCTGGTAAGGGGTTATCAAGAGAGGTTGTAGAATTTATTTCTAATGCGAAAAAAGAACCTTCCTGGATGAAGGAGTTTCGTCTGAATTCTTATGATGCCTTTTTGAATTTGAAAAATCCCAATTGGGGACCGGATTTATCTGGGATTGATTTTAATGACTACACATATTATATCAAATCCTCAGAAAAGACAGAGCATAAGTGGGAAGATGTTCCTGAAGAGATTAAAGAAACTTTTGATAAGCTTGGTATTCCTGAAGCAGAAGCTAAGTATTTAGCAGGCTCCTCTACACAGTTTGAATCAGAAGTAGTATACCACAATAATCTAAAGGAATTAGATGAGCTTGGTGTAATTTTCTGTGACACAGATACAGCGTTAAGAGAGCATTCAGATTTGATGCAAAAGTATTTTGGTAAGCTCGTTCCTTATACAGATAATAAATATGCTGCCTTAAATTCAGCAGTGTGGAGTGGTGGCTCCTTTATTTATGTTCCCAAAGGGGTTAAATTAAAAAAACCAGTTCAGTCCTATTTTAGAATTAATTCAGAACGTATGGGACAATTTGAAAGAACACTTATTATTGTAGATGATGATGCAGATATTCATTATGTTGAAGGCTGTACAGCTCCTCAGTATTCTAAGGATAGCTTACATGCTGCAGTTGTAGAAATCTTTGTTGGCAAGCGTGCACATTGTCGTTATTCTACCGTTCAAAACTGGTCAAATAATATTGTGAACCTAGTTACCAAAAGAGCTATTGTAGATGATGAAGGTCATATGGAGTGGATTGATGGTAATGTAGGTGCAGGTTTGAATATGAAGTATCCTGCCTGTGTATTAAAGGGGAATTATAGTAAAGGTACTACAGTTTCTATAGCCTTTGCTGCTGAGAATCAAATTCAGGATACTGGCGCTAAGATGATTCATTTAGGACCAAATTCAAGTTCCACTATTATTTCTAAATCCATTTGTCGTGGTGGAGGAAAGGTAAATTATCGTGGAACAGCTTCCTGTGGACCTAAAGCATTAGGTGCTAGAAGTCATATTGAATGTGATACTTTGATTTTAGATGAAATATCTACCTCAGATACTATTCCTACCAATAGTGGAAAAAATAGTGATATGTATATTGAGCATGAGGCTACTGTCTCTAAAGTGAATGAAGAACAGTTATTTTATCTGATGAGTAGAGGACTAACAGAAGCTCAAGCAACAGAAATGATTGTTATGGGATTCATTGAACCTTTTTCAAAAGAGCTACCTATGGAATACGCAGTTGAACTAAATCGTTTAATTAAGCTTGAAATGACAGATTCTATAGGGTAAAATAGAATAGAGGTGTAAGCTTATGAAAGAAAGTAAAATTATTCAAACTATTGTATTAACAGCATTTATAGCCTTCATTATGTTTTTGACATTAAGCATTTTACCTATTAATCTTACAGAATCACTTCAAGCTGCAGCTGATTCTATGTCAGATTCAGAATTAGAAGGAGAAGCGGCACTGATTTATTATGGCGCAGTAGCGCTAACCATAGGACTAGCAGGAATTTTCTCATATGTCCTAGCAATTTTCATCCTTATTGCAAGCTTAATACTAGTTTTAGTTGCAGTGCATAATAGACATTCTAATAATAAGTGGATAAGATATTTTAATTATTTCTTAGC
>JAIDMV010000323.1 GCA_029050385.1 Anaeroplasmataceae bacterium
AATAATTCTTCTTGATGTGTATCAGTAAATGCCTTAGACCCTAAAAGTCCCATCTCTTCAGAACCACACCAAATAAATTTCAATGTTCTTGATGGACGATGTTTGGAAAAATAGGCTAGTGCCTCTAATATTGTTGTTGTTCCCGTTCCATTATCGTAAGCCCCTGTAGAGAAAGGAACGGAATCATAGTGAGCAGTAAAGCATACGATTTCATTTTTCTTAACTGTTCCAGGGATAGTGGCGATTACATTATGAGAAGTGCGTTTGAATTCGTCCTGTTGAAGAGTGATTTTTACTTCTTTTGAGCTTGATAATAAAAGCTTTTCCGCATCAATCATACGTATACATACTCCAGGAATCTTCCCATGCTGATAATGGCGTTCTCTAATCATCATCTTCTCTAAATCTGAATTTGCAAGATCGTCGTATAGGGATCCACTGGAACAAATGAATCCAGAGGCTTTCTTTTCACATAACAGCTTATAAGTTTTTACCATCATTCTTGAACTGACATAAGCTATTTTTCCTTCAAGTGAATCCAAATGCTTAAGATATTCATCAGACTCTATTACAACAAGTTCTCCAATGATTCCTTCTATAGGTGTAGAACCACTCATGCCAACTCCTGTAACCTCATAGGCTCCATCAATCGTCTCAAGCATTGCTTTTTTAATCTCATATCCATCAATTAAAAATTCCTCTAAATGAGCTTCTACCTGAAATTTATGGCATTCTGTTATAATCAGATTCGCTGTTTTAAGCTCTTCTTCACTGCCTCCAGTACGTTCATAGGCAATTTTCTTTAGAAAATCAAAACTATCAAATCTTTCCATTCAAACCACTCCAATCGCATATCATATCTATTATACACAAATTGAACTGATTTTCAAAGAGCTTTTATCAAAAAAATACTAAGTGATTCTGTTTTGTGTATCAAGAAGTTCCTCTTCTGTAAAAAACTTATTCCCTATAGACATTTGTATCGTATGGTACTTATAAAAATAATTGTGAAAATTTGTATGAAAATGAATTGTCTTCACTGGATACTTTTTTTTATATATCTGCTT
>JAIDMV010000324.1 GCA_029050385.1 Anaeroplasmataceae bacterium
GAGAATATATTATGAAACTTTCACCACTTCAAATCGCAAGATATTCTTATGTTCCTAAATTGCCAGGAATGTTAAGGAATGGTATCGATAACATTTGTGTAAAGGAAGGAGACAGCACTCAAAGCGTTGCTGATCAAGAAAAAATTAAATCTTTATTCCCTAATACTTATGGAAAAAAAGAAATTACTTTTCAAAAAGGCAAAAATACATCAACGAATAAAAAACAAGTTGTCGGTGTTATCTTATCAGGCGGTCAAGCCCCTGGTGGACATAACGTTGTATGTGGCTTATATGATGCTTTAAAAGCTACTAACAAAGAAAATGTTTTATATGGTTTTAGAAATGGTCCTAGTGGACTAATCGAGGATGACTTTTTAATATTTGATGATGACTACATCAATCAATATCGTAATACAGGCGGCTTTGATATCATTGGCTCTGGTAGAACAAAACTAGAGACAAAAGAACAATTTGCAATCGCAGCTGAAGTATGTAAAAAGCATGGCATCACTGCAATTGTTATTATCGGTGGAGACGACTCTAATACAAACGCAGCTGTACTTGCTGAATATTTTGCTGCAAATAACACTGGCGTACAAGTTATTGGATGTCCTAAAACAATTGATGGAGATTTGAAAAATGAAGACATTGAATGCTCCTTCGGTTTTGATACAGCAACTAAAACCTATAGTGAATTAATTGGAAATATTCAAAGAGATGCTAACTCTGCAAAGAAATATTGGCATTTTATTAAAGTAATGGGACGTTCTGCTTCTCACGTTGCTTTAGAGTGTGCTTTAGAAACTCAACCAAATGTTTGTTTAATTTCAGAGGAAGTTGCTGCTAAGAAAATGTCTTTAGCACAAATCGCAGACTATATCGCCGATTCAGTAGCAAATAGAGCAGCAAAAGGTATGAACTTTGGTGTAGCAATTATCCCTGAAGGTGTTGTAGAATTTGTTCCAGAATTTTCTGTATTAATTCATGAAATTAATGAATTGCTAGCTGGAAGCAAAGCAGATGCATTTAACAAACTAGCAAATTGGAAAGAAAAATATGCATTTATTGAAAAAGGATTAACAAAAGAATCTATGGCTGTATTTGCAATCCTTCCTGAAGGAATTCAGCAACAGTTATTTTTAGAAAGAGATCCACATGGAAATGTTCAAGTTTCTTTAATTGAATCTGAAAAATTATTTTCTGCATTAGTAAAAGCTAATCTAGAAGCTAGAAAGAATGCTGGAACTTATAAAGGTAAATTCAATCCATTACACCACTTCTTTGGATATGAAGGAAGATGTGCATTCCCTTCTAATTTTGATGCAGATTATTGCTATTCATTAGGCTATAATGCATTTATGCTAATTCAATATGGTTATAATGGCTATTTATCTAAAGTTTCTAATTTGTCAAAGCCAGCTGAAGAATGGGTTGCAGGTGGAATGCCAATTACTAAAATGATGAACATTGAAAGAAGACATGGTGAAGATAAACCAGTTATCCGTAAAGCATTAGTAGAATTGAATGGTAAACCATTCCAATATTTTGCAGAACATAGAGCTCTATGGGCAGTTGAAACAGCATACACTTATCCAGGTGCTATTCAATACTATGGTCCAACCGAAGTATGTGATTTAACAACTAGAACCTTGGCCTTAGAAAAAGGAGAATAAATAAAAAAATACTATAATCGCTTGTAAAAATTTAAGTTTTAATATATAATTATAGTTGCAAACGATTAATAAAGGTTTCAAAAAGAAAAGGGTAGGCGGCAACCTACCCTTTTCGCTTACAAGGAAACTACAAACGATTTGGACTCATATAGAGTCCTAAAGGTCTCTCCCAATTGAAATCACTTACGCTTACCAATTAGGATACTTATGAGTACTAAAAGTACCACAAGTAATACTAGATATTCCATCTAGCTAACCTCCATTTACACGTTCATTGTTTCCTTTGAAGCGTGTGCTTTGTTCATAGAAACCTCCTAAGCAGACCTAAGTCCACAACTATCATAGCATACTTTTTTGGAGTTTGCAAATGGGGTAGATAGCCCCCTTTTTTCATTTTTCCTAATATCTTATGAAAAGTATAATTTGCATTCTAATTTAGGTGGCAAAACCCTAATTATTGAGAAAAAATTTAAAAAAAACTTGAAAATTGAAGAATAAAAAAATTTAAAAAATTTGTAAAATAAAAGGATTGCTT
>JAIDMV010000325.1 GCA_029050385.1 Anaeroplasmataceae bacterium
GAAGCTTACTTAGCTTATAAAACATTCTTAAAAAATGCATAAAATAAGAGCTGATTTAATCAGCTCTTTTTTATTACACTTCTACTCTTCTATTTGTGAATATATTTAGTTATAAACATAATCCAAGATTTGTTGAATCAATTCCTTTTCAAAAGGACCAGTAAATGAAATATTAGCTAAATCAGAGTAAGTGCTTCTTGATAAAAAATATCTTGTATAATCTTCATACTCATCATAAAGCAAAGGTTCCACCCATTCATAACTGAGTATATTTTTTAAGTCTTCTTCCATAATTTCTTTTTCAGTAAATCCATGTAAATATAGACTGAATTCTTTCTCATCATCAAACCTTCCTGTAATTATATATTCATTACAATAATAAACAGTTGAATCAATCTCCTCATCCTCAGATTCTTTTTTAGAAGATTTTAACCCTTTCACAGAATAAGAATACTCTTTTACTCCTTCAAATTGAAAATCAAAGAAACAAGCATATGTTTTTCTATCGCATTTTTCACCTGCAGCAATCATTTCTTCATAGGTATTGTAAGAGTAATATACCGTGTAAGTATTACTCGGTGGGATTACATCGTGAGGAGACTTTTTTCTAGCACAACTACATAGAACCAAACAAAACAATAAAATGATATTGAGAGTTAAAATTTTGAAACCTCTTATATTTAGTTTAGTCATATATTTCACCAACTTCTAGTCATAAAGTATTTCTATTTCTTTCAAAATAAGCATTACTTCTTATGAAATTGTGATAATTTCAGTTTAATCCACTCATCTGCAAGATCAATCCATCGTGCAATATAGGGACTTTCTAATTCCTTTTTTCCATCACTAGAGGCCTTGTTTGCAACGGAAAGTCCATGTGCGCCAAAAGGCAATAGATGATATTCCACATTTCCTTCAGCTTTTCTGTATGCTTCTATTAAACGTAAGGAATTCTCTACTGGAACAGATTGGTCTGTGTAGGTTCCCCATAAGAATAAATCCACTACATTTTCTTTAGTCACTTGTGTCTCTAAAGAAAGATATCCTCTTAAAGATGGATTATCGACATTTTCCTTTAATAAGAGTTCAAAAGAGCCAAGATGTGCATATGAAACATCTGCAGTTATGACAGGATACCCCAAAATTAACAAATCTGGTTTTACTTCATAAGAATAATCCTTATAATGAAGCGTGTATTCTAATAGGCAATGCCCACCTGCTGAAAAGCCTAAGCCTATAATTTCACCTACACGAGGATCTTCTTTTACTTCTTCTAATGCTTTACCTAAATACCTTCCAGGTAAAGGATAAGCATCTTCTATAGTTTCTCTATAATTTACAACTACTGCATGATAGCCACGTTTTAAAAATTCTTCTACAACTGGTTCTGATTCTCTAGGAGAGGTATATTTGTATCCTCCACCTGGACAAATAAAGAGAGTTGGCCGAGTTTGAGAATCTATAAAATAGGTGCGATAATAATTTTTAGTATTTAAAATATTATATTTTTCCATAGACTATCCCTCTAATATAGTTCTTATTTCTTCAATTAAACTAAGCTTTTCTGTTCTTTCTTTCTTTGATTGTATTTGAGGTAAAATAGAAGAAAGAAATTCAAGTTTTCTTTGATAATATTTTATAAATGCTTCTGGCTTTGTTCTTCTAAGATGAGGTCCATATAGAATATCTAATGCGTCATAATTTGAAGTTCCTTGTTCAAAAAGGACAATTTCATAATATTTTCCATGATCATATATTGCATCTTCAAAAGATATAAAATAACCATTATGAATCAATAAATCTCTTATTCGATAGATATCACTATTAGCCTCTAAAATAAGTTTTTTATTTCTTAGTTTAGGTAAAGCTCTTTTTAATATATCACAGATGAGAATTCCTCCCATACCGGCAAGAATTGCAGTATCAAAAGAATCACTATTTATAGCATCAAAGCCATCCGAAAGGATGGTCTTAATTTGCTTTTCTAAGTGATATTCTTCTATCGTTTTTCTAGCATTTGAAAGTGGTCCTTCAGCAATATCTGCAGCAATACCCTGCTCTACTCCATATTCCTTTATTGCATAGACTAAAGCATAGGCATGATCACAGCCAATATCACAAACCACCTTGCTTCCCTTACAAAGAGAAGCGATTCTTTTGATGCGGTCCATATTAATGCTTTGTCATGAAGTCTTTCAGTTTACGACTACGAGAAGGGTGTTTAAGTTTACGTAAGGCTTTCGCTTCTATTTGTCTAATACGCTCTCTTGTAACATTGAATTCTTTTCCTACTTCTTCAAGCGTTCTTTGTCTTCCATCAACTAAACCAAAACGTAAGCGTAGTACACGCTCCTCACGCTCTGTAAGAGTAGCCAATACATCATCAAGCTCCTCGCGTAACTTCATTTTTGCAGTATATTCATAAGGATCAAGGGCATAAGGATCTTTTACAAAATCCCCTAAGTTAGAATCCTCTTCTTCTCCTACTGGAGATTCTAAAGAGATTGGCTCTTGAGCTATCTTTTGAATTTGTTGTACCTTTTCTACAGAAATACCCATGCGTTCTGCCACCTCTTGTGGGGATGGCTCTCTAGATAGTTCCTGAACCAACTGACGTTGAATACGTACTAGCTTATTGATTGTTTCAACCATATGTACTGGAATACGGATAGTTCTAGCTTGGTCTGCTACTGCTCTTGTGATAGCCTGACGAATCCACCAGGTTGCATAAGTAGAAAATTTAAATCCCTTCTGATGATCAAATTTATCTACAGCCTTAATTAATCCCATATTTCCTTCTTGGATAAGGTCTAAGAATTGTAAGCCTCTACCTAAATAACGTTTTGCAATAGAAACTACTAATCTTAAATTGGCATTTACAAGCTTATCCTTTGCTTCATCTGCTGCATCACTAATTTCTAGTAATTTTTCATATTCTTCAACAGAAATTGTATTTTGGTCATCTGCTTCAATTTCAGCAAGGCGAGCCTTGGCCTCACGACCATCTACGACTTGTCTTGCATAAATCGTTTCCTCGTCCAAAGATAACAAAGGAATTTTACCAATATCCTTTAAATACATACGTACAGGATCATCCACCTTAACAGAAGCTGGAAGTTGGTCAAAGGTAGAAACATCAATTTCTTCAATATCATTAAGGTTTGTTGGTTCTTTTACATCAAAGTCATCCAATGAAATATCCTCATCAATATTAATTTCTTCCTTTGTTAATTCCTTTACGATGTTATCATATTCTTCTGATTCAATAGAATAGTATTTAATAATCTCTTTTGATTGTACAGATCCTGTTTTTTTACCTAATTCTATTAATTCCTTTAAAATTTGTTCAAATTCCATGTTTACTTCCTCCTGTTAAGCATAGACTTTTTCTTATTATTAAACTTTTCAGCAAGTTTTGATTTTTTAATTTCTGTATCATTTGTATTTTCGATGACCTTCGTTAGGTTTTGATTCAAAACCTTATAATGGATTTCTTTCATCTTTTCAATGATGCATTCTAAATCTTCATCACTATAGGGTTCAATTGATCCCCTTAAAATATCTAAATTATTCAAATATGTTGTTTTTTGGTCCTCTGTCAATAAAGAGCAAAACAATTGATCATCAAATTCTTCATACATTGCATAGTAATTATTTACAAGCTGTATCCAAATATCCTGATTGATTGGAGTGAATGCATCAATATAATCCCCTAACTTTTTATCAATTTTCAGTGCCCTATCCTTAGAATTTCTTGCGTAAAGAAATAATCTTAACTCATAATTCCGATACTTCTTTTCCTCCTCAATAGGTTGTAAAAAGATGGGCTCGTCCTCATAGGTATCTTCATAAGGCTGTTGATAAGTAGGTACTGTCTTGGTGAAAACCTCAAAGTCAGCATGAATCGCATTCAATGAACCATTGATACGGGTTGCAAGAAGCTCTAAATATTTTTCCTTAGCCGTTTGGCTGGGCATATTTAGAATTTGTTCAAAAACTGTATTCTTTACAGTTTCAACCACAAAAGAATCCTTCAGATTAACATTCAAAAATGCTGTTTCAAAGGTATACTCCAATTCATCCAAAATGTGAGATTCAAAATATTTCAAATATTCTTCTTGTCCATAAGTATGAACATATTCATCTGGATCCATTCCATCTGGCAATAAGACAAGGTGAACCTGCATGCCAGCCTTTTTAAAGATTCCAATGGCTTTTTTAGAAGCGTTGATGCCTGCCTTATCCCCGTCATAACAGATGATGGCTTGATTGGCATATCTCTTTAAAACATAGGCTTGATCTAAGGTCAAGGCAGTTCCCATAGTACAGATGCTTTCCTTTAAACCTGCATATGTAGACGCAATGACATCCATTTGTCCCTCATGTAATACACATCTTTTCTTTCGTAAAATTTCCGTTTTAGCTTGATCTAGATGATATAAAATATTTCCTTTATGATACAAGAAGGTATCTCTTGTATTGATATATTTAGGCTGAGTTTTATCTGGATTATCAAAGATTCTAGCACTAAATCCAACAACATGTCCTTGTTCATCTGTTATAGGAAAGGTAATTCTTCTAGAAAAAATATCATAGTAGCCTTGGTCATTATGCTCAACCAGTCCTAAATCCATCATATTAATTTCTAAATAATTAGCTTCCTTTAATACCTTATATAGGGCATCCTTTGTAGATGGTGCTAAACCGATTTGAAAGGTTTTGATGGTTTCATCATCGATTCCACGCTGATATAAATAATTTAAAGCACTTTTCCCAGACTTTGTTAGGGTTAGATTTTGATGATAAAATTTAGCAGAGGTGGCCATCATTTCATAGTATAAAGTATTATCCTG
>JAIDMV010000326.1 GCA_029050385.1 Anaeroplasmataceae bacterium
TAACTTTACAGCATGAGGATTACTTGATAGTTAGTGGAAATGCAGAGCTTTCAACTTATGAAAATATTCTTTCTAAAGTAAACTGCAAACTTGTGTTAGATGTTGATGGATATCTTTTGAAGAAACTTCTTTATCTAAAACCTTTTTTAGTTAAACCAAATGATCAAGAACTGAAAGAAATATCTGAAGATGTAGAAGAAGCTTATAGGATATTATTAAGAGATGCAGAATATGTTTTACATACAAAGGGAAAGGAAGGAGCCACTCTCCTATATAAGCAAAAGCGGTATGAGGTTTTAGGACAAAGCGTGCAAGAAATCTCTACTGTAGGGTGCGGTGATGCGGCTTTGGCAGGTTTTTTAGCACATTATTTACAGGGAAGTAGTTTAAAGGAGTGTTTAAACTTTTCTAATGAATGTGGATTATTTCGAGCAAAAACTGGTCAATTTCTTATTCAAAATTAGTAGTTAAACGCTTTCATATAGACAATTATTCAGCTTGGTAGTATAATTTCAATTGGAAAAGAGTGATTTGCATGAACAATATAAGTAGTAGTCAAAAGAAAATAGATTATGATAAATGGTTAGAGAGTGAAAAAAAGCATAAGGATATGTGCGGCTCTTACGATTTTTGCAAGTATTGTGATAAGAAATTAGAAAATCCATGTGCAAGAGCTGTAGAAGCAATATCTAAAGCTAACAACGAAACCTCTTACGTTAAGAAATAAAAACATCTATGCATAGCAAAAAAATGCTATGCTTTTTATTTTTTTCTAGTAATTTTTACCAAGATAGATTATAATTAAATTAGTAAAGCTAGCTATTTATAGCTAAATCATAAGACTTAAGTATGTGCTTGAGTCTTTTATTTTGTTTCTATGGGAGGCAGATTTCATGGAAAAGTATGAGATGAATAAATTTACAACTGAATATGAGCAAAAACTTTTAGAATTAAAACAAGCCTTGGGAATAGAGAATAAACGGCCTATTTTAAAATCTTTAGAAGAAGAAATTGCTTCTCCTGATTTTTGGAATAATCAAGAACATGCACAATCCATTATTAATCGCATGAATTCCATAAAGGATACAATTACTAGTTTTGATGTACTACAAGCTAAGTTTAAGGATATTTTGGAGCTTATGGATATGGCGCTTGAGGATCAAGAGGCAATGGATATGCTGGAACTATTGATAGTAGAGTTTAAGGAAGCCTCAAGTCATCTAGAAGAACAGGCCCTTTTATCAGGAAAATATGATGATTCAGACTGTATTTTGGAATTACATCCTGGTGCTGGGGGTACAGAGTCAATGGATTGGGCAGATATGCTATATAGAATGTATTCCAGATTTTGTGCAAAAAAAGGGTATAAGCTTACTGTTTTAGATTATTTGCCTGGTGATGAAGCAGGAATTAAATCTATAACTTTATCTATAAGTGGCCCTTTTGCTTATGGGCTTTTCAAGGCGGAACGTGGAGTACATCGTTTGGTTCGTATTTCTCCTTTTGATTCAAATGCTAGACGACATACCTCCTTTGTTTCTTGTGATGTTTCTCCTCAAATTCCTGAGACTGAAGTGGTTGTTGTGAAGGAGGAAGACATTAAAATTGATGTCTACCATTCCTCAGGCGCTGGTGGTCAATCTGTAAATACAACAGATTCTGCAGTACGTATTACCCATAAACCTACAGGCATTGTCGTGACCTGCCAAAACGAACGCAGTCAAATTAAAAATCGAGAAGTTGCGATGCGAGTTTTAAAGTCAAAGCTTTTGGAACTAGAACTTAAGAAGCAAGAAGAAGAAATGAAAAACTTAAAAGGTAACCAAATGGAAATCAATTTTGGAAGTCAGATTAGAAGTTATGTTTTTTGCCCATATACCTTGGTTAAGGATCACAGAACGAACTATGAGATGGGAAACATTACTGCAGTAATGGATGGAGATATTGAAGGCTTTATGCTTTCATATTTAAGAATGATGGCGGGGAAAGAGAATGAATAAGGAACATTTGAAAAAAAGATTCATACAATATTTATTTATAGCATTAGGTGTTATCCTTCTAGATTTTGGTTTTTATTTCTTCACGAATCCTGCAAAACTAGTATTTGGTGGTACAATGGGACTATCCGTTATCCTTGAACCTTATTATTCTAAACTTGGTACATGGTTTACATCATCCATATTTTTATGGATAGCCAATGGTATTGCTCTCATTATTGGTGGCATTATGCTTGGAAAGGATTTCTTTCTTAAAACAATTTTTTCTACTGCCTTTTCTCCGCTTGTTGTGTTTATTTTTGAAAGAACATGCGATCCTAATTTTTTTATGAAAGAGGTGTCTATCGGTGGTTATTATCCGATTGCACTAATTTGTAGTATAGTGACCTCTGGTTGTGGATTAGGACTTGCTTTAAAAAATAATGGAAGCACAGGAGGTATGGATGTCATTCAAAAAATCCTAAGCAAATACTTACATGTTCCATATTCCAAAACAATGTATTTTACAGATTGGGTTATCGTAATTGCTTCTGGTTTTGCATTTACACCTGCATTTTCTTATCACATTGAGACAGTTATTTATGGTATTATAGGAGTTTATGCTATATCTCTAATCATAGATATAATTGTTTTGCGAGCAAAGGTGAGAAGGACTGCCTATATCATCACAGAAAAACCAGAAGAGATTAGAGATTTTATTTATGCCAAAACAGATCGTGGTGTAACCTTTGTAGATGCTTATGGTGGTTACACGGGTAATAAAAAGACGATGGTTGTTTGTACAATGGAGAAAAATGAAGCCTATAAAATTACAGAAAGCCTAAATGAAATAGATCCTCATGCTTTTTGTTATGTAAGTACAACTAGAGAAATTGTTGGAGATTATCTATGATCGTAAGTCGTTTAACAAAATGTAAAGAATCTACCTATGAGGTAGAGATAGAAAAAAAAGTCTATGTTTTGGATGAAGAAACAGTTTTGAAATATCGTTTATTTAAGGGATATGAAATTTCATCAGAAGAATTAGATGAATGCATACAATCTAATGAATTGGAAACGATAAAGAAGAAAGCATATTCTTATTATTTGAAATATCAAAAAAATACTTATGAAATCATTAAGTATCTTACAGATAGAGAAGTTGCTTATTCACTTGCGGTAGAAGCCGTACATACGCTAGAGGACAAAGGTTTAATTAACGAGGTTCTTCTAGCGGTTGGTGTTGCGGGCTCTTTAGCTAGAAATTCTAATGGAATATATATGATTCGTCATAAGCTCAAGAATAGGCATTTTAAAAATGATGTGATTGAAGAAGCCATAAATCAATTAACAGAAGAGGATGTCGAAGAGGGAAAAAACAAATTATATTCAAAAGCGATCAAAAAGTATGGCAAACTATCCTCTTATGAACAGAAACAAAAGCTTAAGGAAGTTTTTTATCGCCACGGATACCCAGAAGGTATCTCTTCTTGAAATTCATTGCATTATTTAGTATAATAAAATCAAGGTAATCTTTTTTTATTAAAATTGAACAATTAAGAGGTGATTCAAGTGATACGAGATAAGTTAGATTCCAATTTTTTGTATTTTTTTGATCAAGGAAAATGTCACGAAGCCTATCAGGTTTTTGGTGCACATTTGAACAAGGATGCATCTGGAAAAATTCTAGGTTGCGAATTCTGTTTATATGCACCTAACGCTACATATGTAGCAGTAGTAGGAGAATGGAATTTTTTCAATCGTGGCCAAGATAAAATGCAGAAGATTGATGATTGTGGAATTTGGTATTTATATTTAGAGGGGGACTTTTTTGAATGGAAAAGATATAAATACTATATCGAAACAAAAACTGGAGAAGCAAAATATAAGGCAGATCCTTATGCATTCTATTCTGAGCTTAGACCTTCTACAGATTCTAAAATTTATGACATTGATGGATATTCTTGGAGTGATCAAGATTGGATGTATACACATCCTAAAACCTATGAGGAGCCTGTTTTGATTTATGAACTCCATTTAGGGTCTTGGAAAAGAAGAGGCGAGGGAGAAAATGATTTTTATTCTGCAAATGAAATTGCTCCTATGCTGATTCCTTATTTGAAGCAATTTGGTTATACACATGTTGAGGTAATGCCTATCTATGAACATCCTTTAGATGCTTCATGGGGATATCAAGGTGTATCCTATTATTCTGTATCTGCAAGATATGGTGTACCTAAGGATTTTATGTGGTTTGTAGATCAGCTTCATCAAAATGGAATTGGAGTCATTATGGACTGGGTACCAGGGCATATTTGTAAGGATGCCCATGGCTTATATCAATTTGATGGATCCTCATTATACGATTATGCAGATCCATCCATTCGTGAAAACGTAGAATGGGGTACTGCTAATTTAGATTTGGGGAAAGGAATTACACGTTCTTTCCTATACTCTAATGCATTATTTTATATGAATTATTTCCATGTAGATGGATTTAGAGTAGATGCAGTAAGCAATCTTTTATATCATATGGGCAATCCTGAGCGTGGTGTCAATGAGGGCGCATGTAGTTTCTTAAGAGAACTTTCTAATATTATCTTTGGTAAAGACGATAGAGTTCTTTTGATGGCAGAAGATAGCTCAAGCTTTCCCAATGTAACTAAACCTACTAATATCGGTGGTATCGGCTTTAACTATAAATGGGATATGGGCTGGATGAATGATACGCTTAAGTATTTTAAGCTTGATCCAATTTATAGAAAATACCATCATCATCAGCTAACTTTTAGTATGGTTTATTATTATAATGAACAATTTGTATTGCCTTTATCTCATGATGAGGTTGTACATATGAAGGGGTCTATCTTAAATAAGATGCCAGGAGATTATTGGCAGCAGTTTGCAAACTATAGACTTTTAATGGGATATATGATGACTCATCCTGGAAAAAAGCTTTTATTTATGGGGAATGAACTTGCCCCATATAGTGAGTGGGCTTTTAACAAGAGCCTAGATTGGAATTTATTAGAATTCCCTAGCCATGACTCTGCTCACCACTATATGATGGATTTGACAAATCTTTATAAGAATTCCAAGTGCTTATATGAGCAAGATTTTCATCCAGATGGATTCAAATATATAGATGCAGATAATGCAGATCAATCTTTATATATCTATGCTCGTTTTGCAAAAAATAGAGATGACCATTATTTAATTGTTATGAACTGTACACCAAATACCTATTATAATTATAAAATTGGTGTGCCCGGAAAATTTGATTATCAAGAGATTTTAAATAGTGATAAAGATATTTATGGTGGATCAAATTGCATAAATCCTAATCTTTGTGTAAGCCAAGAAGAGGATTGGAATCATGAAAAGAATATTATATTCTTAAATATTCCACCATTAGGTATCACAATCTTAAAACCAAAAAAGAAGGTTAAGCCTAGAAGTAAACAACCAAAAATTTCACCTATTGTGAAATAATGAAACGCTTTCTTAGACTATTGGTTGCAAGAAATTTTTTAAATATGGTATAATTTAATTA
>JAIDMV010000327.1 GCA_029050385.1 Anaeroplasmataceae bacterium
TTTTACTTTATCCGCTTTAGTTCCAATAACACAAACTGCTTTTTGATAGTATTTTAAGAATTGATACATCGCTATATCATCATTTGTGGGCTTATGTCTAAAATCAACTAATAAGAAAACAAGTTTTAATAGCTGCCTTCCAACAATATATTCCTCAATCATTTTTCCAAATGTTGCCTTTACAGTTTTACTGACATTCGCATACCCATATCCAGGAACATCTATAAAATAAATAGAGTCATTAATATGATACACATTCAAGGTTTGGGTTTTACCAGGATTAGAGGAAGTTTTAGCAAGCTTCTTTCTATTTGTTAAAGCATTAATAAAGGAAGACTTCCCAACATTAGATCTACCACAAAACATAAACTCTGGTTCACTATGAGAAGGTAATCCTGCATTCTTTACAGCAGACGTAATAAAATCAGCTTTTGTAATTACCATTCTAATCCCAACCTTTCTAATATAGGTTTAAATTCCTCTAGAGATAAAGTAGATGTTCCCATCATTGCGTGCTTTGTGCCATGATCACCATGAAAATCAGAACCTGCAGAAATAAGCAAGTTATGCTTTAAGGCCAATGACTTAAAATAGTCTTCATCCCCTTCTTGATTCTTAGGGTAGCGAACCTCAATACCATCAAAGCCCATTGGAAGAATCTCTTCTACTATACTTCTAGGTAGCAAACAAGGGTGAGCCAATATAGTGAAACATCCAGCTTCTTTTATCATTTTCAATCCATCTGATACTGATAATTTAGTTGAAGGAATATAAGCCTTAGACTTATTATCTACATATATTTCGGCCTCACGTTCAGAGATATGATTACACTTTGCAATATTATAACACATATTTGCTCGTGTAATGACTTCACTTTCTTCTAATAATGACTTCAAATCTATTTCAACATGATAGATTTCCTTGATTTTTTCCATCATTTTAATAGCTCGTTTTTTTCTTTCTTCCTTCTTATTGTAAGAAAATTCAAAAAGCTTCTTTGGAACTATATTGTTTTTAAATAAGCAAACAATATGTACAGAATATCCCTTATAGTCTGTAGAAAGCTCCATACCCGCTAAAACACGAATTCCAGATTCTTTTGCATAAAGCATAAGCTCTTCACAGCCAAAGACACTATCGTGATCTGTTAATGCAAAACAATCTACATGTTCTCTTTTAGCAATTTCTAAAAGTTCTTTTGGAGGGAAAAGTCCATCGGAATAGATAGAATGATTATGCAAATCTATTTTCATTTTAACCCTCCATATCTTTATAGCTTTTTATCTTTTTAATTTTTTTAAAGGCTTTCTTTTCTCCAAGCTCACTAACCCAAGTTAGCCAGGTCTTTAAAACAAAGGCAGTTGTTGGATGCATTTGATTGTAAGAACATTCTCTTTTTTCAAAATATTCTAATGCAGAGGATGAGGTATATTGCTTTTTCATATAAACCTTACTTGCAGCAATTCTGTCACATAAGCTTTCCTTTAAATATTTTATAGGAATGAGCACAGGAGCATATGTTCCTCCTTGTACATCTGTCCAATATTCATAATGGTGCTTATTTCTCCCCTTATGATGCATCCAAGCCAGAGAATATCCTTTGCTTTCACGCTCATTTGCATTTGGAGAACGGGTTCCTGCATAGTACTTCGCACCTCTCCAAAACTCAGCAAATGAATACTTAGATAAATCGTGAAATAATCCTTGAAACCCAATCCCAACTTTGAAGCAATAATGCATAACCTTATGTCTATGCTTAGTAATCGTCATAAAATGTCTAATTGGATGTATCATAGGCATCTCCCATAAATGAATGTAATTTTGAAAATAAACTTTCAATATCTTTTAATCTATCTGGATGGATTGCGAGATAATAGTAGTTCTTCGTTCCATCCTTATAATACTTAATCAATTCTGCCTTACAAAGAAGCTTCATATGAAAAGACATCGTTGGTCTTGTAATACACTTCTTTTGCTTGATTTCTCCTATTCTTAATCCCCTAGGATAAACTTTAGCAAGTTCCAAAATAATATCGCGACGAATTTTTGAAGATAGTGCCTCTAAAATAGCTTCTGCAGTATCAAAGTTCTTTTTTAACTCACTTAGCTCTTCTCTATTCATAAGCATTACTCCGTTCTAAGAGCTACAACTGGATCTTTCTTGGCAGCTGACCTTGCTGGAATTACACCCGAAATCACTGTTAAAAGAATACTTACTAGAATCATAACTGCTGCTTGCCATAAAGGTAACGCTGCTATCGGTGTAACACCTGTTAAATTATCCACTATAATATTTAAAATCAAAGAGATGATGTAGGTTACTATGATACCAAATACACCAGAGATTAAACCAATTATAAAGGTTTCAGCGTTAAATAGATGAGTTACATCCTTCTTACGACCACCTAAAGAACGAATTACACCAATTTCCTTTACACGCTCTACAACAGAAACATACGTGATAATCGCAATCATAAAGCAGGAAACAACTAAGGATAAGGCTGTAAAGGCAATTAGAGCAGTGGTAATTAAATTTATTAAACTATTAATCATATTTATCATTACTGCAATATTATCCGTATAGGTAATTTGTTCACGTTCTTCGGCTGTTAAAGTGATAGTTTCTCCCTTACTATTCTTGAATGTTAGAGTTTCATCTGAATTCCATGCATCTAAATGCTTAGTTACTCCGTCCTTTAAATCAAAGTTAATAGGATAAATAGAAATATCATTAGCAACATCTATTCCCCCTAATTGTCTTAAAGATAGAGTTGTATACATTGCCATCATTGATGAAGTATTTCCTCCACTAGATTGACCACCCATCATCATACCTAATAGCTCACTCATAGCATCGGTTTGGCCTACAAAACCCATAGCGCTCTTTGCTTCATCACTTCCACTTGGAGTGTAATTATAGAAATAAGTAATCCCTTTATTATCAAATGCACCACTTTCCTGAGATTCAGATGGGTACATTCCGAAATATGATAAATTATTGTCATTTAAATATTTTACAACTTCTGATTTTAGACCATCCTGAATAAATTTTTTAGCAAACGCCTCTGTATAAAAGAATCCACTTGTCATACAGCCATAGGAAATACTAGCCTTAGGTCTTAGAATTGCTTTAACAACCAATTCTTCTCCAGAAGCAGGATCCATTTCATGATGATAAGAAAATGGTCCTAATCGAGACTCTAAAAAGGAATTTGATTGTCTTTCATAAATTGAATCATTAGAATAATAATAAAATTTCTTTCCTACTAATTCACTGAAATCAAAACGATTTTTATCAATTTCCGGATTATAACTTGGGTCATTTAAATGACGGAAGGTCGTATTGATAAATTGATCTTGTGTATAGTATCCAAGCTGAGCCAATAATAAATCCGTTAATTCTTGATCACTATTAACAACAATCATAATTTCATTTTCTTTTGTTGCGATGTCATCTCCATATAAAACATCATATTGACTTAAAATATAATTTTTATCGTTTGGTGCTTGCTGGAACACATTTGTAAGTCCTGTAACGTAGCTTGCATATCTAGAAAAATCTGTTTCACTTAAAACAGAGGTATAGATGTTTTTAATCGCAGAAAGACTTGTATTCTTCTTTTCTTCAGGTTTATTGTAATAAACTTGATAATCTGTATAAATGTTATTGGTAACATCAATTCCATATTCTAAGCTAATTGCGGCTGCATAACCTTCATCAATACTATATACATAATCAATATAATTCTGAGTAATGTTATTATTGATTTGCATTTTTTCCATGGCTTGCCCTTGAGTGATTAACCTCTTAATCACTTCATTTACATTGATCTTACCATCTTCAATTTTCAAGGCATTAACTTTATCCATTGTGCCCATTCCACTCATCATAGCGGATAAGTCATAGGCAGTTTCTGATATTTGTACAGGATTTCCTGATAACATATCATCCTGCATAGAGGTGATATATCCTTGAACTCCACTGGAAACAGCTAGTACGCTAGAAACACCAATAATACCGATAGAACCCGCTACACAGGTCAAAGCTGTTCTGGCCTTTTTGGTGAATAAATTTCTTAAAGATAACTTAAATGCCGTCCAAAAGGACATCTTAGCTTTTTCTTTCTTTTGTACTGCTTCTACATCCTCTTGTTCAGTTTCTTTTCTTTCTTCTTCAAGGGTATATGGATTAGAATCAGTAACAAGTTCACCATCTAACAAACGTACAATACGAGTTGAGTATTGTTTTGCTAAATCGGGGTTATGTGTAACCATAATAACAAGTTTTTCTTGAGAAATCTCTTTAATTAACTCCATTATCTGAATAGAGGTTTGAGTATCTAGGGCTCCTGTAGGTTCGTCTGCTAGTAAAATCTCAGGCTCATTGACTAAGGCTCTTGCAATAGCAACTCTTTGACACTGTCCACCAGATAGTTGATTTGGATGCTTATTATATTGTCCTTCAAGACCAACACGATCTATTGCTTTCTTTGCACGTTCTACACGCTCTTCTTTCGTTAAACCTGCAATTGTCAAAGCGAGCTCCACATTTCCTAAAATTGTTTGATGAGGAATCAAATTATAGCTTTGAAAAATAAATCCAATTCTATGATTTCTATAAACATCCCAGTCACGATCTTTAAAATCCCTCGTGCTTTTTCCATTAATAAAAAGATCTCCTGAGGTATATTTATCTAGTCCTCCAATAATATTAAGCATTGTAGTCTTACCACATCCAGATGGACCCAAAATAGACACAAATTCATTTTTGCGAAAGGCTAAATTTATTCCTTTTAATGCATGCACATAGGTGTCTGCAACCTTATAATCTTTTATAATATTTTCTAATCTTAACATACAATCACTCTTTCTTTGGTTGATTTTTTTCTACCACTTTATTATACTATATATTTACATTTCTAAAAAGAAAAAAGCATTAATGAAAAACGTTTTCATTAATGCTAGATAAAATGTCCAAAAAATTTGGCAATTAAAGGGACAAACAAAGATCCAAAAACTACATATAGTGCAGTATATAAAACTTCATTTGGACGAGGAACGTAAGAATGACATATCATTAAAATACTAATTCCCATCATACCTATACAAGATGCAATACCAATGCATTTCCAAGTGAAAAAATTAATATTATAATCCCAAACAAAGCTTTCGGTATACTTGTCTCGTGTTAAGGTTAAATAATACTCTATTAATAAATTATAAAGTTCCTTCTTCTTTGCCTTTTCTGGATGTTTACGCATAGAGGAAGGTGAGAAATAAATTCCATTTAAAGAAATTTTAACTACTTCTAAATTTGTTTCTCTTCCTTCAATATAATCTAATAACACAAATAAATTTTCCAATTTTTCATTACTTCTATCTAATTGAGATATTTTCTTTGAAAACAATTCTCTTCTTTTTTGATTTATCAAGAAATAAGAGATATACATCCATCCAATTAAAGTTATAGCAAATACAATTAAAATCGCTGTTGAAAGTTCTGGAGAAGGTATGACGATATCTACTATTAGCATTACAAAAGTTGCAACTGATAAAATGATAGCTATAATAATTGCTGTTAACATACACTCACATCCTTTAAACAAAACAACTATCTCTATTTTATTATTTTTTATATAATCTTTCAATAGAAAAAAATAAAAACGCCTAAAGGCGTAAATTTTTTTGGCGTCCCTAAATGGATTCGAACCATCGACTGATCACTTCGGAGGCGATTCCTCTATCCAACTAAAAATTGCTTGAAATTTCAACTAATATCGCCTTTCGATCGTTTTCGAAATCGATTCGATTCGGTGTCGAATGTGACTTCGAGTGTGACTTTTATATTAGGAATCACAAATTTTTGATTAAAAATGCTTCTTATAGTCACAAAGAACCATTCAATTTTCTGTTCATTATAACTACAACTTTATTGTATTATATGATACTTAGGATGTCAATAATTTTCTTAGAATCATATCCAAAGTTACAGAAAAATATAGAAACTTCTGAATTTCATTGGGTGTTGTTTGCTATATATATTGGAATATGGTATAATAATAGTGTAGGGAAGAAAACCAATTCCTGAAATGCACCGTTGGTCGAACGGGTAGAGTCTTCTTAATGTAGAAATTCCTTTTATGGGAAACGACACTAATTGTGGGGAATCAATTCCCCTTTTTCTTTTGCTTTTGTTTCTAAGAAAAAAGAGACCTTGTAGATCTCTTTAATGCTGATATGCTTTTGCAATTATATTGCACTTTTTCATTCGTTTTGCCTTATACTTATTATCTTTGATAACTTGGACTAGTTTCGGGTTCTCAGGTCTTATTAAAGTTAGTGCTTCTTTCTTCACTTGCATCGGACTGAAGATAGCAATGTATTTTTTGTTCGATGTTGGTACAAACCATTCAGAAAAAGTATTCCTGATTGGGTAGATGGTTGCCAGAACTGAATCCATAGCAAATAAATAATAATTGGCATTATTATACCAAACAATATCTCCAACTCGTACACTAGCATACTTTTTATATTCAGACAAATACTTATTTAAGGGTAAGCGCGTAAAACCATTCCTTACTATTTCTGTCAATTCCTTTTCGCTTAATGAATCTTTCTTCCTATTCATGAAGCATTTAACATCAATTTTGTATAACTTGTTATAATAAACAAAATGTGCGTATTTTCCTCTTGTTATTGGAATTGAGTATCGACCACTTTTGGATGATGCATACAAACAATAGATTTTCTCTCCCTTCAACTCAATGAAAACAAATGGTCGTTTGCGATGCCCTTCTGGAAATTCTTGTCCATTGTACTCCTTAATATCCGCCCAGAATTCATCACCAAACTTCATTGATTGAACATTTTCTAAGTTAATTTCTTTTATTCCATCTTTGTCCTTTGAAAACTTTAAATTTCTAATCCAATTAATAATTTTTTTAAACAAATTAATTCCTCCTTTTTCTTAATTTTTTTACACTTACATTGTAGCACACTTGTAAAGATAAAGCATTCTCAACCCCTCTGAATTCAGGAGGAAAACCATTCAAAATTTCATTGTAATTTAAGCCAAAATATGGTATAATAATAGTGTAAGAAGGCAAGTAAAACTAGTAGTTTTTTTCTGCTTCTTTACCAATAATATAAGCGAGCAAACAATCTACTATATGGTAGATTTTTCTTTTGCTTAACTTTCAACTTTTTCCCTCTTTTGTTAGAAATAATCAATACAATACTAGAAAATCTTTGTTTTTGCTTTATGAAAATGGTGTGGATGAATGGTCAAAGCGTTGTTTTTGCCATAGTTTCGTACAAATAATCAATGATTCTGTTCACATTGTGGAAGAAAGAAAAAAGGCACCTGTTGGCACCTTTAAAAAGGAAAATTGTGATTAATCCCACCAATGCTTAGGCTTCTTGTTTGTCACAAATAAACCCGAAAAAATGATTGCTGTTTTCTTTTCATTGAAACCGCGAAGGAATATATGTCTTTTTAAAATATAAAAGGTTCCAAATGTGAAAAATTTCATATCATTTTTAGGAATACGTAATGTGCAATTATAATTAATATCATCAAACGTTTCATAGGGGTCTAAAGCAATTACAATACCTCTCGTCACCGGAATAAATTCATGCGTCTTTTTCAAGTTCTTTATGAACTCCCGATTGACCCTAATTAACTTGGGATCTTCTCCACACTCTTTACATATAATTGAATACATTTAGTTGTCTCCTTTCTGCATAAGTTTGCATGTAAGTTTTCTCCATCTCTTTATGAATAACCTTACAAGTGAAGTATAGCATTTTTACAACAAGAAGAAAAATGACACCCATAGAAAAAATAGGGTGTTCGAAAGGAGAAAAAGTATGATAAAAACAAACAGAAAAAATGTGCTAATTAATTTAAAAAACTTTGCAGGCACTATACCTGCAAAACAACTCGACACGGACTTCGTTTCGATCTCGAAAGCCATCGATGACGCGATTTCGCTATACGATTTCGGCAACGGTTCGCTAATCGGATTCGATTCAATAAGCGATTTCGTTTTCGAGATATACGGTCTGAGATTGAAGTTCCCTGCCTTAATGTTCCTGTTCCTCAATCAAATAATCAGGTGCATTGATATGAGTGAAAATAAGCCGTCAAGGTTGTTTTGCAGAACAGATGAACTCTTTACTACCAAAGAGAAAAGGATTCTTCTAAGAAACGATTTCGTGCTTCTAGGCGACAACGCGGCATATTGGGAAAAAGAGAAAGACTACTTCTTCATTATAGAGGGAAAGGTCTATACCAATTTCGAATTCGACGATCGAAACGAACTTTCGAAAATCGTTAACGTTATCGTGAATAGTGGCATCGTTGCGAATAAGGGCGTTTAACGTTCGAACGAGAGAGGTCAACGTTTGACCTCTTTTTCTTTTATAAATTATATTATAAAGAAAAAGCCAAGCGCTATGCTTGACCTTATACTATTCAAATACTTTATGTTCTGCACAATAATGTAAACCATCTTCATGTATCAAATCGAAATTATAATCCATACTCAATTCTAAATCATTAAAAATATAATATATTTTGTTTTCCTTATAATCAATATTATAATCAGTTATCGCACAGATTCTATGATTATCATACTTTCTATTACTATTATCCAAACATAAATTTTTAATAGTAATACCTAAAAGAACAATACATATAATCATAAGAAATATAACTGACCAAAATGCTTTAAAATCTATTTTTTTAAATCGAAAGAAAAATCTTTTCTTTTCACTGCCCTTGTCACCATTTTCTTTAGTCTCTTGTTTATTTTCATTACTATATTTTTTAAAAATCATTAAATATAATAATGCAAACATTGCTACCATAGAAATAATTATGATGGTTGCAGGAACAAGGATAGCATAAGAAAAATCAGCAGAATCAGATTTATTCAACCAAGATGTTGTAGCAGAAACTGTTGATAAAATTATTGTTATCAACGCAGTAAAAACACCTAACAATGTCAATACATGAGTAAGAATTCTATGCTCTTCATCTTTTAACTCTTCTTTTGCTTTTATTGATTTGCTTTCGGCATTCGTTAAATTGTTTATTGCTATATCTAACTTGCTATTAGCATCCTCTATTTCAATGGATTTTTTTTCAAAATCTTTTTCTATAAATTTGATGTTATTTTCAAAAATCAAATTTTCATAATCTCTGCAAAGAGAATTCAATTCATCATAGTCATTTTTGTATTTGTTAATAATATCTTGCGCAGAAATTTCAAAATCACGACTATATTTCTTAGTATTTTCATCTAAATTAATTCTTTCAATTATTACATTTTTCTCGAAATCCAATGTCTCTATAAATTCTTTAAAACCCTTGATCACAGCATTTTTACTAATTTTATAGTCATCAAAAAAATCTAAATGATTCTTGCCATTTGAATTCTCATTAACCTTATTTTTTTCTTTTTCTATATTTAGTTTGAATTTAATGTACTTCTCCCACAAACCATCTTTTTGTAAATGATTCGAAATACATTTTAAATAATCTTTTAAAAATACTTCTAGCATACT
>JAIDMV010000328.1 GCA_029050385.1 Anaeroplasmataceae bacterium
CAAATTCCATGGGGAACACTTTTAGAAATTATGAAGAAATCAAACTCTCATGAAGAGATGTTATGGTATATCAATGAGACCTACAAGAATAGATGGTCTAGAAGTATGGTATTAAACCAGTTTAAGCTTAAGGCCTATGAAAGAAGTCTTGTTGAACCTACTACCTCTTCTAATCTCATAGATAACAAGGATTCTGATTTGACCAAGGAATTATTTAAAGATACTTATGTCTTTGATTTCATTGATCCTAATCATATTAAAAATGAAAGAGAGCTTCAAACTACATTACTCCAAAATATTTCTAAGTTCATTTTAGAACTTGGAAATGGTTTCTCCTTTGTTTCTGAAAAATATAAGCTAAAGGTAAATAATGATTCCTATGAAATTGATTTACTCTTCTATCATATTCCTACTCATGCTTATGTTGTCATCGAATTAAAGACTACAAAGTTCAAGCCTGAATATATTGGTCAATTATTATTCTATACCAATTATATAGACACTTATATAAAATCTGAAAGTGACTCTCATACAATTGGAATCGTATTATGTCCTGAGGCAGATGGTTTTATATGTAGAACAACATTATTAAACACAAAAAATATGGGGATTTCCAAGTATAAGTTCTTAGAGGAGTTACCTGAGTATTTAAGTAAGAGAATAAAAGAAACAAAATAAAAAGGATACTATATAATATAGTACCCTTATCTTAATTTGTTGCAATGGTTTTATATGCTTCTACGCCAGTAGCTAAAATATCCATATCAAAATCAAATGTATCGGTATGGAGTAAGTGCTTATCTCCTGAACCTAACAGCATAAACATACTTTTATATTTTCTTGTGTAACAGCCAAAATCCTCTGCTTGCATAAATGGACTTACTAAGAGTTCAAGCTGTAACAAATCCTTATATTTAGAAATTAAAGAAAAATCATTTATGACACTCTTATATAAATCATCTATAGTAATCTGAATACGAATACTTGTTTCATTCTCGTATTTCCGCTTTAATTTATAAAGAATTTCTTTCATCTCTAAAAATACAGTATCATCAAAGTTTCTAATGGTTGCTTCTAGTTTTGCATAATCACTCACAACATTTCTTGCAGTACCAGAATGCATTGTACCAAAGGAAAGTAAATGTTTTCCTTCTATCTTTTCAAATTCTTGATAACACTCTAATAAAAAGGAACTCGCAATTTTTAAAGCATCAATTCCTTTACTGCGATTTGCTGCATGAACTCCCTTTCCTAAAAACTCTATATTCAGTTCACTAGATGAGGCAAGTAATCCTCCTGCCATAGTAAATAACTGATTATTTTTAAGTTGTGGCCATATGTGAATCCCATAGATTTCTTCTACTTGAAGCTGGTCTAAAATACCACTACTTAGAATATCAAGAGCTCCTGCGTGTTCCTCCTCAGAGGGTTGAAACAAGCAGACTATATTATACTTCAACTCAGATATATTCTCAGCAGCCCAAATTGCAAATTCCAGAAGCATAGCCATATGCCCATCATGTCCACAAGCATGCATATAACCTGGATGGGTGGATGAAAAAGATAAATTTGTTTTTTCCATTATTCTTAATCCATCCATATCCGCACGAAAACATATTGTCTTACTTTTATGTGCATTAAAGTAAGCAACAAGTCCTGTTGGAGTAGGTTCATAGATCTTGCAGGCGAGTTTCTTTAGCTCATTTTTTATATATTCTTTTGTTTTAAATTCACACTTCCCAATTTCTGGAATAGTGTGTAAATTCATTCTAAATTCTTTTACATTCATAATTCTTAAGCAATTAAATTTTTA
>JAIDMV010000329.1 GCA_029050385.1 Anaeroplasmataceae bacterium
AAAATTTAGCTTCAAGGATTTTACCTTATATGGCTGTATCATAGGAATCCCAACTCTTATTGGTGCACTCTCTATAATTTATATATTCTAAAAATCATAAAATTTTAAAAGAAGCTTATTTGCTTCTTTTTTTAAATTATAATTATAAAAATGAAATTTCAACAAAATATTTAAAATTTCATTTCCAACAATTATAAAATATGGTATGATAGAAAATGTGTTTAAAAAGGTTTAATAATAAACCCAAAATTAGGAGAGGTAAATTATGAAAGAAATCATTGTTAATTCAAATGGAAACATCTGCTATAAGGTTATCATTCTTGATAACTCTGTTTCATTCGTTGAAGAATATTCTTCTGACACAGATGAAAAACAGCAGTTTAAAACGAATCATTTTAATGTTCCTATTGCAGATATTCAACGTATTAAATATACTTATGCCGAAGAAACGATTAAAGGCAAAACAAAAATTCTGCCATTTGTTTTGGCTGGAATTCTACTTCTTGTAGGAATCATTTTATTCTGTATAAAGATACTTATTGGTGGTGGAATTTGCTTAGCTGTTGCATTAGTTCTATTCCTTGTAGGATTCTTAACTCGCACCTCAGATGAAAATTCTGCTTCACAAACATTAATTATCGAGAGTGAAGATAAAGTCCTATATCAAAAGGCAGTTCAACTTAACAATGAAAAGCTTTTTGATATTATAAATTCTATTCGAGAAAAACAACCTCATCTAGAATCATAACTTTTTATATTTTAAAATTCACTCATGTAATAGAAATAGTTCTTCTAGTGAAGTGGCAAGATGTTTGTAGACCAAAAAAAAGATGTTTATGAACATCTTTTTTTATCTGATCTAAAATGTACTGAGGATTATTTTTTATCCTCTTCTTTTTCTTTCCATCTAGTTCTTTTTTGAGCTTTACGAATATAGGGAAGAGTTTTTTTAACAAACTTTTCAGTAGCATAAATAATAAATGATTTTAGTATAGCACTGATGATGATCAGCACAATCCCACTTATCAATATGCCCATCCCCCATGGCGTGTATTCAAAAATACAAAGACAAGCAATTCCAGCAACAATAAGTGCTAAAGAAATCCACGCCAAAACCACAACTAAAATAGAATGAATTCTTAGTTTTTTGGGAAGCTCCGAAAAGTCGTAGTCAAGCTCATCATATAACTCTTCTATAATGACTGCAGTATTCTTATATCTTTTAATTTTAATTTCTGATTTCTTATAAAGCTGGTTAAATTGTTTTTGATTATAATTATGCGCTGTTTTATATAAAACTTCTTTGCCATCTATATAAAACTTTAGTTTTAGAGAATAAAAGGTATGATAATTCCACCCCAAATCTCCTCTTTGCCCATGCTTAATTGACATTGAGGAATAGTCACAAATGGCAGCAGTATCCTCTATCCCATACTTCAATGCTCTCAAGCTTTGGTAATATGGGATAAGCCTCTTTAGACACTGGATAAATAAAAATACTGAAAAGCCTAAAAAGAAAAATATAAAGATGCTGATAAAAATCATTGCACTTAATGGAAATGGACTACCATCCACCCATATTATAATTAAGCCTATACTAAAGGCTGTAAAGATGATACATACAACTAAACCAATATAAGCCCAAGTAAGCTCTTGTTTAAGAATTTGTTTTATTTCCTTATTCATAATTGTATTTATCACCTCTTTAAAATCATTTTTAAATTTAAAAAATACCTTCATTTATTTTACAATAAGTGAAGGTATGTTCATCAAAGCTGGTGCGGGTAACAGGAATCGAACCTGCACTCCAGGGGAACTAGATTCTAAGTCTAGCGCGTCTGCCAGTTCCGCCATACCCGCATTTTTCTTAACGCAATAAGTATTATATATAAGATAGTTTTCAATGTCAAGAAAAATCGTGATTTTTTTAAAGAATTTAGAAGATCGCTAAAGATTTATAGTAGCAATTAGCATCGTACGATCGTCATTAATTTCAAACCCTATGCTTCTATAAAAACTGATTTCATCTTCTTCGTAAGGTGATACAAGCACAACAATCTGGTATTCTTGAAACTGCTTTATAATTTCTTTTACCAGTAACTCCTTTACCCCTTTTGAAATATACTTTGGTAAAGTCTTAAGTTGTTCTATATAGATTTCATCTTCTACAATAGACACTTCAATGTACCCAATTGGCTTTTTCCCTTTTAATGCAAGATACACCATTTCCAAATTTAACTCTTTTTCCGGAGTTAATTTTTTAAATAGCTTAGAATACATCTCATTATACTTGCAGATACAGATGGAATTTGAAGAAATATTCATTGTTTTATGGAAAGGATTCCATTCCATAGCATGATGAGAAATTTCTATATCTGCATGAAGTTTATTTAAAATGGATTTAATATTTTCTTCATTATTATATAAAAGATATTCTAAACTACTTCCCGAATACTTTGATTTTAAAAATAAAATAACCTCTTCTAATCTTTGTTTGGCAGTACCAAATAGTAAATCTATGGATATATAATGATCATAGGCATCTCCACCAAATAATCCTACTAAACTATTGTCCTTCCAAAATCCATAGACATAGCTTTTTTCTCCATCTAAAAGGGAAGTTGCCACTTCATTTGCATCTTCAAACTCTGAAAGAGAATCTAAATAACTTATTAAAATATTCTTATCTGTAACCTCTTGAATCATATCCGTTTCTCCGGTTTTATCTTTTCTTTAGAACTCTCATTTTAGCACTATGAGAACGATTATTATTCTTAATTTCTTCCTCACTAGGAAGCATAGGTTTTTTTGTGATCAGTTCAAAAGGGGCCTCTTCCTTTACAATCATAGGAACTCCTTTTGGAATGAAGACTGTACTTTTTTCTTTAAATATAGTTTTACAAATTCGATCCTCTAAAGAATGAAAAGTAATAACAATTGCTCTACCACCTGGATTCAACATATCTAAAGCATCTAGCAAACTATCTTCAAATACTCTTAATTCATCATTTACAGCAATTCTTAAGGCTTGAAAGGTTTGCTTTGCAGGATGTCCCTTTTGTCTTAACACTTTAGCTGGTAAAGCACTTTTAATTACTTCTACTAATTCTAATGTTGTCTCAATAGGTTTATTCTTTCTTGCCTCTTCTATTTTTCGAGCAATCAATTTAGAAAAAGGCTCTTCTCCATAACGATATAAAATTTGAGAGATTTCCTCAAAGGAATACTCATTCACAATATGATATGCGGATAGTTCTTGCCTTTGATTCATTCGCATATCTAGTGGTGCATCTAGTTTGTAAGAAAAGCCTCTTTCTTGAATATCTAATTGAAAGGAGGAAACTCCTAAATCATAGATTATACCATCAATATGGTCTACTCCAAGCTTTGAAAGTTCCTCTTTTATGTTTACAAAATTAGAAGCTATAAAAGTGTAGTTTTTTCCTACAGCATCTAATTTTTCTTTTGCTCTTGTAAAAGCATATTCATCTTGGTCAAAGCAATACAAATGACCAGTAGTTAATTTAGAGAGAATTAAAGAGCTATGTCCACCACCACCTGTTGTAGCATCCACATAGATACCATCTGGCTTAATGTCTAGCATATTCACAGCTTCTTCTAATAATACAGTGGTATGTGTATACATAGTTCTTTCCTCCTTTATCT
>JAIDMV010000033.1 GCA_029050385.1 Anaeroplasmataceae bacterium
ATTATGGAAGGTGCAGATTGGTTCCACTGGTCTGGAATTACTCCAGCAATTTCTAACAAAGCAGCAGAATTAACTCGTCTTGCTTGTGAGGCTGCAAAGCGTCATGGTGTAACAGTTTCTGTTGACTTAAACTTCCGTAAGAAATTATGGACTTCTAAGAAGGCAATTTCTATTATGAAGCCTTTGATGCAATATGTTGATGTATGTATTGGTAATGAAGAGGATGCAGAATTATGCTTAGGCTTCAAACCAGATGCAAACGTTGAAGCTGGTGAAACAGGTGCAGAAGGATATCATAAGATTTTTGAACAAATGGCAAAAGAATTTGGTTTCAAATATGTTATCTCTACACTTCGCGAATCTTTCTCAGCTACACATAATGGCTGGAAGGCATTAATCTATAATGGAAAAGAATTCTATGAATCTAAACGTTATGATATCAATCCTATCATCGACCGTATCGGTGGTGGAGATTCCTTCTCTGGTGGTATTATCCATGGTTTATTAACTAAGGCTACTCAAGGAGAAGCATTAGAGTTCGCTGTTGCAGCATCTGCATTAAAGCATACTATTAATGGAGACTTTAACTTAGTATCTGCTTCTGAGGTTGAATCCTTAGCTGGCGGTAATGCTAACGGACGTGTACAACGTTAATAAAAAAATTACGTATAAAGGTGCTACCTAGTAGCACCCTTATCGTGTATTAGGAGGCAACAATGAAAATAGGTGTTCGTGTCCATGATTTTGGTAAAAGTAATCCTGAAACCTTGGCCAAAAATGCTAAAGCTGTTGGCTTTGATGGCGTTCAGCTTGTTTTAAATAAGGCAGTTGAAGGAGAAACTGGACTTCCAGGAACAATAAATAAGGAAAAAGCTAGAGCTATCCATCAAGCTTTTGCAAATGAAGGTGTAGAAATCTTTATGATGGGAGCTTACTTTAATCCTGTTCATTCCAATAAAGATTTAGTTAAAACCAATATTGCTAAATTTAAAGAGCATTTAAAATATTTAAATGATTTTGAAGGTCATTTTGTTGGTTCTGAAACAGGATCCTTTAATGATGATAAGTGGACGTATAATCCTTTAAATCGTACAGAAGAGGCTTATCAAGAGGTTAAAAGAATATTTGCTGATTTAGCTGGGTATGCTAAAGAAGTAGATGGAAATATTGCCTTAGAGGGCGCCTTTGGACATTGTATGTTTGAACCTAAGGCTTTAAAGCGTTTAGTCGATGAGATTGATAATGGTCATGTATTTTACACAGTAGATATTTATAATTATTTAGCAATTTCTAATTATGAATCCTACAAGGAAATATTTGAAGAATGTCTAGAATTATTTAAGGGAAAGATTGTTATCTTCCACTTGAAGGATTTTATCGTAGTAGATGGTGCTTTAAAGCAATGTGCAATAGGAAAAGGTTTAATTGATTATTCCTATTTGCTAAATAGAATAAAAGAAACAAATCCAAATGCTTATCTTATTTTTGAAGGCTCAAAGCCTGAGGATATGCAGGAAAGCTTTGATTTTGTTAAAAATATTTTAAAAGGAGAATAGTATGAAATTACAAGTTAGATATGCAAATCATCCAGAGGATTCTAAGCATTATACAACTGAAGATTTAAGACGCCATTATTTAATGGAGAAGGTTTTTGAAGCAGATGATATTTTACTTGTTTATTCTCATCAGGATCGTATTATTTCTGGTGGTGTAATGCCTGTAACAAAAGCTTTACCTCTTGAAACTTCAGATGAATTGAGAGCGGCATACTTCTTAGAGCGTCGTGAATTAGGTATCATCAATATTGGTGGAGCTGGTAAGGTAACACTTGATGGTAAGGTATACAACGTAAAATCTAAGGATGGTATGTATGTAGGTATGGGAACAAAGGAGGTAGTATTTGAGTCAAATGATCCAAAGAACCCTGCTAAATTCTATATTTCTTCCTGTCCTGCTCATAAGACTTATCCAACCTATTATATTGATTTCGATAAGGCAAATCATCGTCCTTGTGGTGAGGCAAAGACTTTAAATAAGCGTGTCATCAACCAGTACATCCATCCAGATGTATGCCAAAGCTGCCAATTAGCTATGGGTATGACTGAGCTTGCAGAAGGATCAGGATGGAATACAATGCCTTCTCATACACATGAGCGTCGTATGGAGGTTTATTTCTATTTCAATATTCCTGATAATAATGTTGTATTCCATATGATGGGACAACCTCAGGAAACTAGACATATTGTTATGCAAAACGAGCAGTTAGTTATTTCTCCAAGCTGGAGTATTCACTCTGGTATTGGTACATCTAACTACACCTTCATTTGGGCAATGTGTGGAGAAAACCAAGAATTTGATGATATGGATAATATCAAAACTACTGATTTAAGATAATTTAAGGAGGAAAATATATTATGAAAATGAATGATTTTAGATTAGATGGTAAGATTGCATTAGTAACAGGTGCATCTTATGGTATCGGCTTTGCTATCGCATCAGGACTTGCTGAAGCAGGAGCTACTATTGTATTTAATGACATTAACCAAGATTTAGTAAACAAAGGTCTTGCTGCTTATAAGGAAGCAGGAATTAAGGCTCATGGTTATGTGTGTGATGTTACAAATGAAGACCAAGTAAATGAGTTAATTGCTACAATTGAAAAAGAAGTTGGTGTAGTTGACATTTTAGTCAATAATGCAGGTATCATTAAGCGTATTCCTATGCTTGAAATGACTGCTGCTCAATTCCGTCAGGTAATTGATATTGACTTAAATGGACCATTCATTATGGCTAAGGCAGTACTTCCTTCAATGATTAAGAAGGGCCATGGTAAGATTATTAACATTTGTTCTATGATGTCAGAATTAGGCCGTGAAACAGTTTCTGCTTATGCAGCTGCTAAGGGTGGTTTAAAGATGTTAACTAGAAACATCTGTTCTGAATATGGTGAGTTCAATATTCAATGTAATGGTATTGGACCTGGTTATATTGCCACTCCACAAACTGCACCTCTACGTGAGGTTCAACCAGATGGTTCTCGTCATCCATTTGACCAATTCATTATTGCAAAGACACCAGCTGGTCGTTGGTTAGAGGCAGAAGAATTAGCAGGACCTGCTGTATTCTTAGCTTCAGATGCATCTAATGCGGTAAATGGCCACATTTTATATGTTGATGGTGGTATCTTAGCATACATTGGTAAACAACCAAAGTAAGATTTTAAGAGGCATAATGTGCAAGTTATGCCTTTTCTAGCTTGAAGTAGAAAAGGAGAATTTAGTATGAATTATTTAGAAAAAGCAGATCAATGGAAGAAGAATCCTAATCTTGATCCTGCCTTAAAAAAAGAATTAGATGCAATGGATGATCATGCATTACAAGAAGCATTTACGACAGATTTTGACTTTGGTACGGGTGGATTAATAGCTATCCTAGTTGCTGGTACAATC
>JAIDMV010000330.1 GCA_029050385.1 Anaeroplasmataceae bacterium
GCCAATTCATAACTATGATTATCGTAGAGAGGACTTAATTCCGCCTACGCCAAAGCCAGCTCCTCAAACACCAAAGACAGTGATTGAGCCAGAAGAAAAAATAGAAGAAATTGATTATTCAGATGCAGAAGACTTTGTTGATTCTATTATGGCGGAACCTGAAATTGAAGAGGAGATAGAAGAGATTATAGAAACTCCTTCTAAGGTTCCTCCTGTGGTTGAGACAAAGCCTGAACCAAAGCCAAAGAAGCCTAAGTATGATAATTATAAAATTCCTTATAAGAAGCTATTCCCTACTGGAGATGCTTCCTTGGAGGAAATGCCAGCTTGGCTTGAGGAGAAAAAAGAAATCATTAATCAGCAGTTACAAGCATTTGGAATTGATGGTGAGGTTATTACCTATACAAAGGGTCCTGCTTTTACTCGTTATGAGATTATGCTTGCTCAAAATGTGAATGTTAAAAAGATTAACAGCATTTATGATAATATTCAAATGGCATTAAAAGCAAAATCTATGCGTATTCAAGCGCCAATTCCTGGTAAAAATACAGTTGGTATAGAAGTACCAAATGAAAAGGCAGATATGGTAGCTTTTGGTGATATTTTAACAGATGATTATATCAACAGTAAAAAGAATTTATTGATTGCTATGGGTAAGGATATTGATGGTACACCAGTTTTCCAAAATATTATTGATATGCCACATGCTCTTATTGCAGGTGCTACTAAATCTGGTAAATCAGTATGTATCAATACGTTGTTAGTGTCTTTGCTAATTAAGAATTCTCCAGATCAATTAAAACTCATCTTAGTTGACCCTAAAAAGGTTGAATTATCTTTCTATAACAATTTACCACATCTTGCAACACCAGTCATTGACGACCCAGTTATTGCTACAGAGGCTTTAAAGTGGGCTGTTGCGGAAATGGAAAGAAGATATGAGCTTTTAGCTATTTCTAGAGTAAGGAATATAGAAGATTACGATAGAAAACGTGAGAGTAAACCAGAAATGGAGAATTTACCTTTTATCGTTATTGTTGTAGATGAATTTAACGATTTAATTATGCAGTGTGGTGTTGAAGCAAATGATGCCATTGTACGTCTTGCTCAAAAGGCAAGAGCAGCAGGTATTCATATTATCCTTGCAACACAGCGTCCTACTGTAAATGTAGTAAGTGGTACTATCAAGGCAAATATTACTTGTCGTATTGCTTTTAGAGTGGCAACAGATGCTGACTCTAGAATTATTCTAGATGAACAAGGTGCAGAAAGCTTGCTTGGTCGTGGAGATATGTTGATTAAGAATAATGGCTTACCTGAACGTGTACAGGGTGCCTATATTTCTGATGATGAAATTGGTAATATTTGCGATTTCATTTGTGAACACTATGAACCAGATTTCTTATTTACTCACGAAGAATTGCGTAGAAAAGCATCTGGTGGTGCAGGTGCTAGTGGCAATGGAAGAGAGTCTGCTCAGGAATCTGAGGATCTATTGTATCAAATTGCACTATATTGTATTGAATCAGGAATGTGCTCTATCAACTCCATTCAAAATAGCTTTGGATTAGGCTTTAATAGAGCTTCACGTATTGTTGCAATACTAGAAGAAAGAGGTATTGTATCTCCTAAAAATGGTACTAAAGGAAGAGAAATATTAGTAGATTCCTATCGTTTGAAGGAAATGTTTGATGACATAATGTAAAGGACAAGAATTGAATGAATAAAAGACAAAAAAAGAAACTGAAGTCAGAGATGTCTCATGAAATTTATATAGAAGAAAATAATGAGCTCATCTTTAAAAAGTTAATCTATAATCCTCTATTG
>JAIDMV010000331.1 GCA_029050385.1 Anaeroplasmataceae bacterium
GTAATGATGTTCTTTATGTATGCATCTTTAACTATTGTTTCTTTTTTCAGTGCTTATCTCATTGTAACTACAAATAAGACAGAGTTAGGCATAGAAAATATTTCGGCAGTAATTACCTATGGTACACAGATTCTGATGAGCTTAATGATGCTTTCTATGATATTTGTTATGCTATCCTTATCCATTTCTTCTATGCGCCGTGTAGTAGAGGTGCTTAAGGAGGAAAGTACCATAAAAAATCCAGAGGATCCAATTTATGAAATTGAAGATGGATCAATTGAATTTAAGGATGTATCTTTCAAGTATTCCTTAGATGCAGAAAAATATGCCTTAGCAGATGTAAATCTAAAAATAGAATCTGGACAGACTATTGGAATCCTAGGTGGGACTGGTTCTTCAAAAACTACTTTTGTGAATTTGCTTTCTAGACTTTATGATACTACTGTAGGTGAGGTTATTGTTGGTGGTAAAAATGTCAAGGAATATGATTTAAAAACCCTTAGAGACAATGTCGCCGTGGTATTACAGAAAAATGTTCTTTTCTCTGGTACAATTTTAGAAAACTTAAGATGGGGAAATGAGAATGCCACCTTAGAAGAGGCAAAGGAAGCTTGTCGTTTAGCTTGTGCTTCTGAATTTGTGGAACAGTTTCCTGAGAAGTATGATACTTATATTGAACAGGGTGGAACCAATGTTTCTGGTGGACAGAAGCAAAGGCTTTGTATTGCTAGAGCATTACTAAAAAAACCAAAGGTTTTAATCCTAGATGATTCTACAAGTGCTGTTGATACTAAAACAGATGCAATTATTCGTAAGTCCTTTAAAGAGAGTATTCCAAATACCACTAAGATTATTATCGCTCAGAGAGTATCCTCCATTGAATCTGCAGATAAAATTATTGTTTTAGATGGTGGAAGAATTAATGCTGTTGGTACACATGAGGAGCTTTTAAAGAATAATGCCATTTATCAAGAGGTATATTATTTACAAAATAAAAAGGAGGAAGAATAATATGAAAAAAAGAAGAATTAATTTAAAAACATTAGTTCCAATAGTTAAACGTCTTATTTCTGCTTATAAGCTTCCTTGTTTTATTGTATTATTATGTCTCATTATCTCAGCCGTCAGCAATATTGCTGCAAGCATTTTTATTCAACAGATTATTTCTATTATTGAAAATGCGATGAAGGAAGAACAAGGGTCCTTAGAATTATTTCAAAAGATTCAACCAAAGCTATTTCAAATCTTTATCATCATGGTAAGTGTATATGCTGTGGGTATTCTTTCCTCTATTTTGTATAACCAAATTATGGCTGTCATCGGTCAAGGATTCTTAAATAAAATTCGTTTGGAAATGTTTAACAAAATGGAATCTTTACCTATAAAATATTTTGATCGACATTTACATGGTGATATTATGAGTCACTATACCAATGATGTTGATTCTTTAAGACAATTTGTATGTCAATCCTTACCTCAGTGTATTTCTACTGGATTGAGCATTCTCTTTTCTATTGCAATAATGCTTACTTATAGCTTATGGCTATTCTTAATTGTTATTGTTGGTGCAATCGCAATGCTATTTGTAACAAGTAGAATTGGAGGAAATTCAGCAAAATACTTTATGAAAATGCAGATAAGTACTGGTAAATGTGAGGGCTATATTGAGGAAATGATGCATGGTGCTAAGGTAGTTAAAGTATTTTCTCATGAAGAGATTTGTAAAGAAGAATTCGATAAAATCAATAATCAACTTTTTAATGATACAAAGACTGCAAATCATTTTTCCAATATCGTCAACTTTA
>JAIDMV010000332.1 GCA_029050385.1 Anaeroplasmataceae bacterium
GAATTATATACTGCATGCTTTAGAAGATTTAAAATTTGAAAGCTTAACTCCTGTCCAAAAAGAAGTTTTAAATGCAATTCATATGAATAAAAATATATTGGCAAAATCAAAAACTGGAAGTGGAAAAACTCATGCTTTTCTTTTGCCTATTTTTCAGTCTTTAAACGAAGATGATCACTCAGTTTTTGCAACTATACTATCTCCAACAAAGGAGCTTGCCATGCAGACATATAAGATGGCACAGCATATAGCTTCTTTTTCAGGAAAAAGAATTGATATCAAATTATTTAGTGGCGGAACAGACCGTTTAAAAGAAATAGAGAAGCTTAAAAATACCACACCACAAATTGTTATTGGAACTCCAGGTAAAATTAAAGATTTAGCTATTACAGAAAATGTTTTAAAAATATATACTTCTAAGTTTTTTATTGTTGATGAAATGGATATGGCCTTAGATGGTGGGTATGAGGAAGATTTAGATGAGATTTCCAAGATTTTAGTCAATTCAAAAATGATGTTTTTCTCTGCAACTATGGAGGATCGAGTGCTTCATTTTGCAAAAAAATACTTAAGCAATCCCCATATGATTGATATAAAAGATACCAATGATACCCAAATTGAGCATATTTGGATACCTTTAAAGCACAAAAATCGATTAGAAATGCTTATGAATCTTTTAAACACAATTCAGCCTTATCTTGCTATTATATTTGCAAATACTAAAGAAAAGGTTATAGAAGTAGGAAAAGAACTTTCTAGCAGAGGATATTTTGTTGGTCTTATGCATGGAGACTTAACTCCAAGAGAAAGAAAACGTGTATTAAATGACTGTAAGGCATTAAAATATCAGTATCTAGTAGCTACGGATCTTGCAGCAAGAGGATTAGATATTGAAGGCGTAAGTCATATTATTAACTATGAACTTCCGTATAACTATGAATTTTATTTACACCGTAGCGGAAGAACAGGACGTATGCATAGGGATGGAATTGTTTATTCTTTTTATGAAGATGTGGATGATACATATTTAGATAATTTAGCAAAGAAAAAAATTTCTCCTAAATATTATGAATATAAGAATGGTGAGTTTATTCCTTACAAAGGACGAGCTACAAGAGCTGCACGTGTAAAACCTAAAACAGATTATCAAAAGGAAGCAGCTAAATTTGTACCAAAACCTAAAAAAGTTTCACCAGGGTATAAGAAAAAAATGCAGGCAAAGATTGATGACATTGCAAGCAGATTAAAAAAGAATGATCAAAAAAAGAAAAGAAGACGAACAAAATAAGCAAAAGTTATATTGAACTTTCTATAATGTAATTGCACTATCAAGTATTTATTGGAGGTTATATGAATTTACAAATAAAAAAATACACAAAAGATAAAATACAGGATGTCTTAAGTTTTGAAAAAAGATTGAGAGAAGAAGAAAATTTTTGGGGATGGGAAATTAATGAGGCCTATATTCAGGCAGTTAAAAAGAGTTTTGATGACATTGCTTTTGAAAACTCAGTTTCACTGCTGGCTTATGATGGAAATATTGTAATTGGAAGAATTGATTCAACATTAATTGCAAGTCATTTTGATGGTTCTAAAA
>JAIDMV010000333.1 GCA_029050385.1 Anaeroplasmataceae bacterium
GTATTTGTGTTAAAAAATTATAATGACTGTGAAAATGAAACGTTTCATGGTCTTTTTTGATTTAGAAAATTATTAGAGATTAATTTTGATACAAGTAATATGATGTGAAAACTAGTGTATTTTGGAAACCCTATCGATGATACAAAAAATATCAAGAAATTGGTTTGTCGAATTAATAATTTTTAATCATATTAAATTAGCTTAAGTAGAAAAAACTCTTGACATTGACCTTGAAATTTTATAAAATATCTATTGGTACATTTTTAAAGCAATTATCCACGATTGCCCTATATTATGAATATAATTTAGGAGGAAAAAACAATGAATAATACATTCATGGCAAACAATCAAACTGTACAACATGGTTGGTATGTTGTAGATGCAGCTGGTTTAACATTAGGACGTTTAGCAACTGTAGTAGCTTCTCTATTAAGAGGTAAGCACAAACCAATTTATACTCCACATGTAAACTGCGGAGATAATGTCATCGTTATTAACGCTGACAAAGTCGTATTAACTGGTCATAAGTGGCAAGATAAGCTTTATCACAATCACTCTGAGTACAATGGTGGTTTAAGAACACTTACTGCTGAGACTGTGATGGCAAAGTATCCTACTAGAATGGTAGAGCATGCAATTTATGGTATGCTTCCACATACTAAGCTAGGAGATCAAATGAGAAAGCAATTGTATGTGTATGCATCAGCTACACATCCACATGCTGCACAAAAACCAGTAGAATTCGTAGTAAAGGCATAATAGGAGGAAAAGGTTAATGGCAAAGAATTTAGTTCAATATCATGGAACAGGTCGTCGTAAGAGTTCAGTTGCTAGAGTATATTTACGCTCAGGCAAAGGAACTATTACTATCAATGATCGTTCATTTGAGGAATATATTCCTTCAGCAGCAATTCGTCTAGATGTACTACAACCACTTGAGGCTACAGAAACAACTAATAAGTTTGATGTTTTAGTTAACGTTTATGGTGGAGGCTTAACAGGTCAAGCAGGAGCTATCCGTTTAGGTATTGCTCGTGCATTAATGGAAGTTAATCCAGAGTATCGTGCCATCTTAAAACCTGCAGGCTTAATTACACGTGATTCACGTTGTAAAGAGCGTAAGAAGTATGGTTTAAAGAAAGCAAGACGTGCTCCACAATTCTCAAAGCGTTAATTTTGCATATTGGAAATTGTATAAAAATAAGAAAAAGTCCCAAAATTTCTCGGTTTGGGACTTTTTGTTTTGTCAGAATGGATTTTTTAAAGTAAGACCGTTTGTATTTAAATCATAAATTTCTTCGGCTACATCACTCAAAAATTTTCTATCATGTGAAACTGCAATGATGGCTCCATTATAATTTTTTAAAATGTCACGAATCACAGGATTAGATAAAGGGGATAGATTTCTAGTGGGCTCATCTAATAACAAGACATTGTATTCTAATAGGATCATTTTCATTAAGAAAAGCTTAGCCTTTTGGCCACCAGATAGATCTTGTATTTTATTTTCCATTTCAAAAGCTTGATAATTCATTGCTGCTAAACAGGACATTATTTTACTTTTGATATCTTTATCATAACCAATAAAGGTTTGTAAATACGCAACAGGTGTAAGATTGAATTCAAGCTCATCCTCGTAGTTTTGAGGCATATATCCTAGCTTTATGTCAGTTCTATTTTTTAATTGCTGATAGATGTGGCGGATGAGTGTAGTTTTACCACATCCATTTTTCCCAATAATACAAATATGCTTTGGACCCACGATTTTAAGATGAATAGAAGAGGTAAGAATTCGATTCTCTATAGCTAAAGTAAAGTTGTTCAGTTCAAGTAGCGTTTTCCCGTTTGGAAATGCCACATTAGGATTAAAGAAAACATTAATTGCTTCTTCAGGTTGTGCGTAATCTACAACAGGCATTTTCTCTAGTTTCTTTTCCATAGCCTTTACATTCTTCATTTTCTTGGCAAGAACACGTCCCCATTCAGGCGCTCTAACCGCTCTATCTAAATCATTCTCAACAAGAAGATGCTGATGCATTAGGTTTTGTCTTTTTTCTTCCTTTTCCTTTCTTGTGCGATAAGCATCTTTATTTTGTTGAATAAGGGATCTTGATCTTAAATCAATATATGAAGAATAATCTGCTTTCAGATATGTAAATTTCATTTCAGTTTTTCTTTTAATCTGTTCTAGGTGCAGAATGATATTTGCAGTATTTGCTAGAAGTTCCTCATCATGACTAACATAAATGATAGGAGTAGAAGTTGTTTTTATAAAGTTTTCTAGAAGTAGAATGGTATCTAAATCAATATCATTTGTTGGTTCATCTAATAAGATAAGCTCAGGTTCATGAATTAAAATTTTTATGAGTTGTAATTTTATCTTTTCGCCACCAGATAAAGTATTTATGATTTGATTTTCGGATAATATGCTAAGATTTAAATTATAGGTTTTAAAAAACGTCTCTATTTGATATAGCTTATTATATAATTCATAATAGGGTTCTTCGCCTATAGTAGGCGTAAGTATATAATCCAAAGCCCCATAGGTATACCAAGCAGTATTTAAGGATTGTTCTAAGTAACCAATTTGTTCTTTAGATGTATCCTTAACCCCGCTAAAATAACAATAGCTTTCTATTAATTTTTCATCATAAACGTATTTTAAAAGAGTGGATTTACCATTGCCCTCTTCACCAATAATTGCTAATTTATCATTCGAATTTAAAGTAAAGGTCAAATTCTTTACAATTTTCCTTCCGCTTTTTAATTCCAATGTTATATCATTTAATTTCATATACAAAACACCTCATTTCGATGAGACGTTTTTAAATCTATAATTTTTAGCATATATTGGCTTTAGAATTTCATTGTAAATCAGCACCCCTTTCTATTGATTTAATTATAGTATAGAATTGACTAAATTTCAATAGATTTTAAGATTGTAAAGTTGGTAAATATGTGTAGACAAAACCTTAAAACATGCTATAATTGTAATAAAGTTTATTCCATAAGGGGTGAAGTCATGAAAAAAATATTGAATAGAAATATAATCATCGGGTTATGCTCTATAGGATTGTTTCTCATTCTTTTAATTCTATTGCTAACTGTAGATAGAAAAGGGAATGTAGAAGGTCAAATCGGATTATATGGATTGAATAAAACATTTTTAGTAAATCAATATAAAGAAAGCTGGGATGGCCTTTCAGATGTTATATTATATATAAGCTTAGGCTTTTTGGTAGGACTTGCTATATATGTTTTATAT
>JAIDMV010000334.1 GCA_029050385.1 Anaeroplasmataceae bacterium
ATAATGCTTTACAGGACGATACTTATAAAGATTTTATTTTAGATTCTTTAACTCTGTATTTTACAAAGGATGGAGGCATAGGCAACGCTTTAGAAATTGACAATTATAATCCCAATGCAAGTGTATATCAAACTTATGAGGCTTTAAGAATTTTATCAGCCCTAAATTTTGATAAGAATTATGAGCATGAATTATATAGCCAAATTCTAAATAAAATTGGAAATTACTTGTTTAATCGTTGCCCTATAGAAAATGGCTTGTGGAATCCTTTGGTTGAAACAAATGATGATTATGCACATAGTGAAGAATACTCATATATGAAAAATCCTTTTTCTATTTGGGGTGTTCATCCTACAGCTGCGATACTCGGTTATATTTTAGAACTGATGCCAGAATCTAAGGCTTACTACAAGAAGGCTTTAAAGCAGATTGGATATATATTTGCTTATTTAGAGAATGAAGAAGCCTGGACAAGCTATACCTTTACAAGCTTTTCCTCTTTACTTTCTTCCTTAAAGAAAACAGGATTATTTCCTTTGGAATGCAGGAAGATTGAAGAAAGAATGAAGAAGGAAGCCTTGAATCAGATTGCAAATGATACATTAAATTTTCCTCTATACTTTTTAGGCGTTGAAGTAGAAGGAACAATCAAAAATAGAATAGATGAACAATTAGATGAACTTATTGCGAAACGTGCTAAGCATGGTTTATGGGAGCACGAGAAGGGCTGGGGAAGCAATCGTTATCCTGAGGAAGATAGTGCTAGTTTAAAATGGCTTGGAGCTGAGACAGTTTGGAACCTGTATCTTTTAAAAGAATATGGGAGAATAGAGTCATGAAGCTAATTCTTTATTTTGGTCATACGGGTACAACAGAAAAAGCAGCGAATCTCTTAGCAAATGAATTAAATGATGTTATGGTATTCAATGGCGTAGAAAAGAACAAGATTGATTTTTCTAACTATGACACCATTATTTTTGGTGTAAATATTCATATGGGAAAATTAAATAAAAAGTTTTTGAAATTCTATAAAAAATTAAAAAAGAAAGAAATTTCTTCTAAGCTTGCTTGTTTTGTTATCGCTGCTGATGAACATCAAAAAACAAGGTATATGAATCTTGCAAAAGAAGTATTACCAGAAGAATCTTACATTGGTTTCTTTGGCGGAGAGTTTGATCCAACTCGTGCTAAGGGTTTAAATAGAGCGGTGATCAAATCATGTATCAATCAATTTATGGAACAAGGATTACCACTACCTAGTTTGAATCTGGTCGCCATCAAAGATTTTGCAGAGCATATGTAATAAAAAAAGGTCCAATTGGACCTTTTTTCTATTTTGCATCTTCCATAGATTTCATAACAGCACGAACTTGCTTCTCTGAAGGAGTACGTCCCATTTGTGTCATCATAGCACGAATCATTTTTTCATTGATTGGTGGATTCTTTTTAAGTTGATTAGCAAAAATCTTTCTTACAATGAAGAAGGTAGCAATTGCTACAACGATTAACTCTAGCAAAACAATTAAAATAAACTGCCAAATTTCTAATGTCATATCTCATCACTCCTAACTTATATTGTACACTTTTTTATAATTAATTGCAAGATTCAAACAAAATATTAGAAACTTTTCATATTTAAAGCACTTTAAAAAAAGATAACGTATAAAAACATAGTAGACAAAATTTAAAAAAAATGGTAAAATAGGGTATAACAATTAAAGGAGGAAAAGAGATGCCTAGATTTGTTAATGATACTTGTATCGCATGCGGTTCTTGTGCTGATCAATGCCCAGTATCAGCAATCACAGTAAACGATGCTGCAGTAATCGACGAAGATACTTGTATTGACTGTGGAGCTTGTGAAGCTGTTTGTCCAGTTTCTGCAATCTCTGAAAGATAAAAAAGAAATTAGCTGACTGTTATGTCAGCTTTTCTTTTTTTCTTTAAAAAATAGTTAAAAGTTTGCAGAAAACAAAAATCTGCAACTTTTTTGACTTTTATCAAAAATGAATAAAAAAACTATAATTCATAATTCTCCTTTTTGCCTAGATAAAATTAGGGCAAATTCATATTATAGATATGGGAGTGATTAAGTGTGAAAACCTTAGAAATTAACTCTCAAGCATTTGTATTAGATAGTGATATAGAAAAGGGCTTTTTAAAAGGCTCAATTTGGGAAAATTTATTCTCTGGTTATAAATTCATATTGACGGATGTTCATGATTTAACTGAAGAAGAACAATACTTATTTATGTTACAGGTTTATACCTTTGCATCTATTGAATTATCTTTATTTATTTGTACTCATCCAGACAATAAAGAAGCTATTGAAACCTTAAAGAAGGTTAATCTAGAAAAAAGTAAGGTTTGTGACTTTATTGAAACAAAGTATGGTGCTTTAAAGTCATGTTCTGTAATTTTTGATGGTTTCTTGGAAAGAAAGAGTACATGGGAGGTAACAAATTAATGTGGACTTATGAGAAGAAACTTGAATTTCCTGTACATATTACAAAAAGGAATTTATGGTTTGCCAAGGAGCTTATTACAGCAATTGGTGGACCAGGAGGCGAGCTAGCTGCTGCAATACGTTACTTTATACAGGCTCCTACAATGCCAGATAAAATAGGGCAGAATCTACTTGTTGAGATAGGTACAGAAGAACTTGCCCATGTTGAAATCCTAGTTGCTATGATGAAGGGATTAACAGCTGGAGCTACCTTAGAAGAGGTAAAGAAGTATGGCTTTGAAGGAATCTATGCAGATCATGGACTTGGAGTTTATCCAACTGATGCAGGAGCAAATCCATTTACGGTTTCTTATCTAGCCTCAACAGGTAATCCAGTCAGTGACTTAAATGAAGATTTGGCTGCAGAAGCTAAAGCAAGAGCTGGCTATGAGCATTTAATGGATTTAACAGATGATCCTGAAATTCTAGCACCTCTTTCTTTCTTAAGGCAAAGAGAAATCATTCACTATCAAAGATTTGCTGAGGCGTTAAAGCATTATCAAGAAATGCTAAAAGAGTATCAAGGATAGAAGCTTTTAAAAAGCTTTTTTATTTTTACATGGTTTTTGAGGTGCCAATTTGACTTCCCTAATATAAAACTATATAATATTATGAAAGGGGAAGTG
>JAIDMV010000335.1 GCA_029050385.1 Anaeroplasmataceae bacterium
AAACTGAGCCTGTACACCGAATGTATTATCCATTCCACAGATCATACACATTTTACTGTTATTTGGTTTCTTGATAACCTTCATAATTTATTTTCTCCTTTGAATTAATTTTTCATAAATCGAGGTGGTTTTTAAGCCATCTCAATATAGGATTTAAAATATTGTTCTTGAAAATAAGTTTTCTTATAAATTTCTTCTTCAGAATAGTCTTTATTAGAAACAATAAGCTTATCCTCATCTCCAAAACGATGGATAATAGCAATGACCCTTCCTTTATATCTTTCAATGGGAACATCAACATCCATAATATACGCATCAATTTCTTCGTTATCAACTGGGGAAATCGTATTTGGTATATACCCATAATTCAGCTCATAAACGATATCCTTATGTGTGGGATGTACAGAATGAAGTGGTCGGTCTACAACAACCTCAACAATCTTATTTAGCATAAGTAGTCCCCCCTTTTATGAATGGAAAAAAGTCCAATTCTGGACCTTAATCTTCACGGAAATTATGAATTAAATCTTCTACTATCATATCCTTATCTAAATGATAATAGTGATTGATGATTTCTTCCTTCCAAATTCCCTTTTCTACATCTTTCCAATTTGAATCCTTACAAATTTTAAACTCAAGATGAGTACCCTTAGGGAATTCTGCAACAGCGGTAAAGCTATTATCCTTATTCTTTTTCATAGGAATTGCCTTTTCTAGATTCCAACCTGTTGTATTGGTTATGATATAAAGCTTCTTAGCCTGTCCTTCTGCTGCATAAATAGTTTTTGCATTGAAAGTAACCTTTACTATATCTTCCTCTACCTCTTTAGAAGCCTCTTCTTCATAGTCTTCCTCTTCTTCTAGTTCAGCAGCTTCAAGAATTTCCTCTTCTAGAGTTTCTTCTACAACATCATCAGTACCATCTTCAATAATTTTGACATACTTTTTGATAAGTCCCTCTTGAATTAGTTTTTCTACACTTCTTGGACGGAACTCCTTTTGATAATCTGGAGTCTCAGCAAAAAGACATAATTCAGTAGCACCTGCTTTAAACAAGGCAACCTCTAACAATTCTAAAGCATATTTTAAGCTTCTTGAGCCTTTAATTGAAACACGCATAGGATAGATTTGTCCCTGTTTTGTTTGAGACATATCTTTAAAATGGTATTTTGTGTTTTCAAATTCTTTTGGATCAAGCGCAAGATGTAGATTGATGTGACGTACAACAATCTTGATTGCAGCAACCTTTACTCTTCCAAAGGAAATGGTTTCCTTACCAAAACTCATTCTTGTAGAAACCTTTTTATATGTGCTACATAAATCCTTAAGTGCTTGATATGCTGCAATAGATTCTTGATGTAAAACCAATTTAGCAGCCAATGATTTTTTGTATGTGATTTTCTCCATGATTTAATAACCTCTCTTCTTTCTCTTATACACAACTCCGAGCCAAA
>JAIDMV010000336.1 GCA_029050385.1 Anaeroplasmataceae bacterium
ATATGATACCACACAAGAATCATATTCGAAGTATAGAGATTATAAAACAGAAATTGTCAATTTGTTAGAAAAATAAAAATGCTTTTCATATAAAAATTTATTTAGGATACTATAATTACATAGTTAAGTTGAGAAGAACACATGTTGTAAATAATTTTGTAAAGCGTCATGTAAATATTCCTACTTATTCTACATCATCAGAAAATGTAGTATATAATGAATATGTACAAGGTCAACCAATGGTTCAACAACCAATTTTCTATCCACAATATCCACAACAACCAATGATGCCAGGACAATATCAAGGAAATGTAGGTACAGATCCATTTGGTCCACAACCTACTACACCAAATGTTAGTCCACAAAACTTCCAAGGGTTTGTTCCACCTATGGGCAATGTTCCATTTGGATTCTAATAACAATCTACTTGCAAGCTACTCGTAGCTTGTTTTTTATTTTGTAGCAATATTGAAAAAAAGAACGAATTATGCTATAAATGAAATATAAATTAAAAGGAAAAAATATATATGAAATGGGATATTAAAGAGGATTTAGATTATGAAAGAATTATTTCAAATGGTTTTAGAAAATTATATAAATAATGAGAAAAAAGTTGATTCGAATTCCAAGATGTATGATCTATTAATTAGAATGCTTCCTTGGAAATTAGAAACGTTTCTTAAAAGGTCTAATTTTTGTATTAAAGGTTCAATGGGCAAGGGAATGAAAACTCCATATCTATGGGTTGCTATCATGAATAAATCTATAACTGAAACTACACAAAAAGGTTTTATATATTGTTTATTTATTTAAACGAGATATGAGTGGATTCTATTTGGCTTTATCACAAGGAATTACACATTTTGAAAGGTTATATGATTCTAAAAAATATGTATATGCAATGAAAGTTGCAAAATATTTTGCATCACAAATTGAAAATACCTCTTTTACTAGTAAAAGCATTGTTTTAGGTGATGGGCATCAAGATTTGGGTTATGGTTATGAAAGAGCTACTATTATTTCTAAGTATTATTCAAGCAATAATTTTATTAATGAAGAGTTGGAAGCAGATTTAAAAGAAATGATAGAAGTTTATGATATGATTATTAAACATATGGGAAATATCAGTTATGATCAGATTATTAAGAATGTTATTTCAGGAGAAGAGAATAGTTTAATCAGAGCTGATGATGCTATAAAACAGATAAAAGAAGCGCTTGCACCTATTGAAGCTACCCCTAATCCTCCTTTAAAAAACCTTATGGAAGTTTCTCCATATATGGATAGAACAAGTAAGTTTAGTCGTATTACAAATCCTAAAGTAAGTAAAACAGATTATTTGAACAAAAGCTTGAATGATATCAGGAATGGTTTAATAGGTGAAGAATTAGTATTAATTTATGAAATAGAAAGATTAAGAAAATTAGGATTAATGTGGTACGCTACAAATGTCAAGTGGTGTTCCATAGAATCAGATACATATGGGTATGATATAGAATCTTTTGATGTAGATGCAAACGGAAATGTTATACCTATCAAGATTGAAGTTAAAAGTACAGTTAATAGACTTGATACTGAATTTTACATTAGTAAAAATGAATTAGAAACTTCAAGAAAATATAAAAATAACTATTTTATTTATAGAGTTTATGATCTTAATTCTTTAACACCAAAATTTTACAGAGTTTGTGGTGACATTGAAGATAATTTCCTTGTTGATTCTATATCTTTTAAAGCACAACATAAATAT